>NZ_JAKWFH010000044.1:0-69282 GCF_029522185.1 Burkholderia sp. IO2
CCGCTACATTCACTACTACAACCACGAACGCATCAAGCTGAAATTAAATGGGCTGAGTCCCGTGCAATACAGGACTCAGCCCTTGGCCGCTTAGATTTTAACCGTCCAACTTCGTGGGGTCAGTTCAGAACGCGGCCTTTCTCGTTTTACGGCACCTGCCGCATGCGGCGTCACGCCGGCCGCCGCTGCCGCACCTGCTCGAACAGACACACCGCTGCTGCCGCGGCAACGTTCAGCGACTCCATTCCGCCCGGCTGCGGAATCGTCACGCGATGCGTGGCCGCGTCGCGCCAAAAGGCCGACACGCCGGCGCCTTCGTTGCCGAACACCCATGCGACGGGCGCCGACAGGTCGCAGTCGTAGACGGCCTGCGCGCCGTGCGAGTCGGTCAGCGCGACCGGTACGGCGAGGCGTCCGGAGAGCTCGCCGGCGTCGACGTCCTCATGGATCGACAGCAGGAAATGCGCGCCCATGCCCGAGCGCAGCACCTTCGACGACCACGCGTAGGCCGTCCCCGGCGCGCAGAACACGTGACGCACGCCGGCCGCCGCCGCGCTGCGCAGGATCGAGCCGACATTGCCGGCGTCCTGCACGCCGTCGAGCACGACCGACGTCTCCGTCACGCGCGCGGGCAGCGGGTGCGCCGGCCGATCGACCAGCAGCAGGAAGCCGACGCCGTTGACGACGTTCGACAACTGTCCGAACAACGCGTCCGGCAGCGTGACGATCCGCTGCGCGTCGATACGCGCGACGATCGCCTGCGCCTCGGCATGGCCAAGCGCACCTTCGGTCGTGACGCACAGCTCGGGCGTCGCACCCGTGTCGAGATACGCGCTCGCGAGATGGAAACCTTCGAGCAGCGCCTGGCCGCTGCGGCGCTGCTGGGGCGTCGAACCCGCGAGCGCCTTCAGGCGCTTGTACAGCGGGTTGTCGCGGGAAGTGATGCTTTTCATCGAATCAGATCAAGCGCCGCACGAACCGGCGCGAACGAGCGCCGGTGCGCTTCGCACGGGCCATGTTCGCGCAATGCGGCGAGGTGTTTCGCGGTGCCGTAGCCCGCATGCACGTTGAAGCCGTACACCGGGAAGCGTTCGTGCAGGTCGACCAGCATGCGGTCGCGCGTGACTTTCGCGAGGATCGAGGCGGCCGAGATGCTCGGCACGAGCGCGTCGCCGCTGACGATCGCCTCGGCACGCACGCTCAGCGTCGGGCAGCGGTTGCCGTCGATCTGCGCGAGCGTCGGCAGCACCGACAGCCCTTCCACGGCTCGCTTCATCGCGAGCATCGTCGCGTGCAGGATGTTCAGCGTATCGATCTCGTCGACGCTCGCCGACGCGACGCAATACGCGTGCGAACGCGCGACGATCAGGTCGTACAGCAGGTCGCGCTTCTTCGCGGAGAGCACCTTCGAATCGTCGAGCCCGTCGATCGGCCGCGCCGGATCGAGGATCACCGCGGCGGCCACCACCGGCCCCGCGAGCGGGCCGCGGCCCGCTTCGTCGACGCCGCACACGATCTCGTCCGGGCGGCTGAAATCGAAACCGCCCTGCCCGTCGCTCGGCGCGCGGCGGCGCGGTGCACGGACGGCGGTCATGCGCGCCCCTTGCGTTGCTCGAGCACGCGCACGACGGCCTCGGCCGCCTTCGCGGCCGTGTTCTGCCGCAGCGAAAGATGCATTTCGGTAAACACTTCGGTCAGCGTACGGCGATTCGCGTCGTCGCGCAGCTGCGTGAGCGTCGCATCGGCGAGCGCCTCGGGCGTCGCGAAATGCTGCAGCAGCTCGGGCACGACGAAGCGTCCCGCCAGGATGTTCGGCAAGCCGACATACGGCAGGTAGCCCTGCCGGCGCATGATCTGCCCGGTCAGCCAGGGCACCTTGTACGAGATCACCATCGGCTTCTTCAGCAGCGCGGCTTCCAGCGTGACGGTGCCACTCTTCACGAGGATCGCGTCGGCGGCCGTCATCGCGACCTGCGAGCGGCCGTCGGTGATCGTCAATGCGAGTTGCGGATGGGCGTCGACGAGCGGCTGCAGCAGCTCGCGCAGCGCGGGCGTCGCCGCCGGCATCACGAACCGCACGCCGGGCTCGCGCTGCTGCATCAGCGCCATCGCCGCGAAGAACGTCGGGCCGATCAGTGCGATCTCCGAGCGCCGGCTGCCCGGCAGCACCGCGATCACGGGGCCGTCGGCCGGCAGACCCAGCGCGATGCGCGCGCCGTGCGTGTCGGGTTCGAGCGGGATGTCGTCGGCCAGCGGGTGGCCGACGTAGGTCGAGGCGACGCCGGCCTTGTCGAGAATCGCCGGTTCGAACGGAAACAGGCACAGCATGTGATCGACGGACTTCGCGATCTTCTTGATCCGGCCGCCGCGCCACGCCCAGATCGACGGGCACACGAAGTGGATCGACGGGATGCCCGCGTCGCGCGCGGCCTGTTCGACGCTGAAGTTGAAATCGGGGGCGTCGACGCCGATGAACGCGTCCGGCCGCTCGGCGAGCAGCTGGCGCTTGAGTTCGCCGCGAATCCGCAGGATCTCGGGAATCTGGCCCAGCGCCTCGACATAGCCGCGCACGGTCAGCTTGTCCATCTGCCAGTGCGAGTCGAAGCCCTGCGCGATCATGCGCTGCCCGCCGATCCCGTAATACTGGGCCGATTCGGGCAGCCGCTCGTGCAGCCCGCCGAGCAGCGACGCCGCGAGCAGGTCGCCCGACGGCTCGCCAGCCACCATCGCGAGCCGGAGCTGATTGGTCGGGAGCGGCATCGCTTAGCGGATGATGCCGCGTTGCGACGCGTCGATGAACTCGACGAGCGCCTTCACCGGTGCATCGCCGTCGCCACCCGCTCCCGCGAGCTCGCGCAGTTGCACCTTCGCCTCCTCGAGCGACAGGCCGTTCTTGTACAGCACGCGGTACGCGCTGCGCAGCGCCGAGATCGCATCGGCCGAGAAGCCGCGCCGGCGCAGCCCTTCGACGTTGATCCCGTGCGGCTCGGCCTTGTTGCCCGCCGCGATCACGAACGGCGGGATGTCCTGCACGAGCGCCGACGCGCCGCCCAGCATCGAGTGCGCGCCAATGCGCACGAACTGGTGCACGCCCGACATCCCGCCGATGATCGCGAAGTCGCCGATCTCGACGTGACCGGCCATCTGCGCGTTGCTCGACAGGATCACGTTGTTGCCGACGCGGCAGTCATGGCCGATGTGCACGTAGGCCATGATCCAGTTGTCGTCGCCGAGCGTCGTCACGCCGACGTCCTGCACGGTGCCCGTGTGGATCGTCGTGAATTCGCGGATCGTGTTGCGGTTGCCGATCACGAGCTTCGTCGGCTCGTCCTTGTACTTCATGTCCTGCGGACGGCCGCCGACCGACGCGTAGTGGCCGATACGGTTGTCCTCGCCGAGCGTCGTATGGCCTTCGATCACGCTGTGCGAGCCGATCGTCGTGCGCGCGCCGATCGTGACGTGCGGGCCGACGATCGCGTACGGGCCGATCTCGACCGATTCGTCGATCTGCGCGCCCGGCTCGACGATCGCGGTAGGATGAATCCTGGTCATGCGCCGTTGCCTCTCGATATGATGTGTCGCGTTGCTCGCGTTACGTTATCCATGCGTGCCGCGTCGCTCAGGGCGCCGCGTCGGCCGTCTTGACCGTGCACATCAGTTCGGCTTCCGCCGCCACCTTGCCGTCCACTTCCGCCACCGCCTTGAACTTCCAGATGCCGCGGATGTAGCGCTCGAACGTCACGTTCAGAATCAGCTGGTCGCCCGGTTCGACCACGCGCTTGAAGCGCGCGCCGTCGATCCCGACGAAGTAATACAGCGTGTTCTCCGGATCCTTCGGCTGCTCTTCCGCGAACGTCAGCAGCGCCGCGGCCTGCGCGAGCGCCTCGAGGATCAGCACGCCCGGCATCACCGGCCGCTTCGGGAAATGCCCCTGGAAGAACGGCTCGTTGATCGACACGTTCTTCAGCGCTTTGATCCCTTTGTGCGGTTCGAGTTCGAGCACGCGATCGACGAGCAGAATCGGGTAGCGATGCGGCAGCAGCGTGAGGATCTTGTGGATGTCGAGGTTGATTTTTTCAGTGCTCATGATGGTTCGTCTCACGCAGAGGCTGCGCGGTGGTGATGCAAAGGCTGAAGCGGGCCGCCGCGCGGCCCAGTCTGGCAAACCGGGCCGGTTGCGCTGGCCGTGCCCGGTTCGTGGTCTCGCATGATGCGCTCAGGCGTGGGTGCCGCCCTGGGCGGCGAGCGCGGCTTCGAGCGCCTTGATGCGCTCGCGCAGCTTGTCGAGGTTGCGCACGAGCGCGGCGCTCTTGTTCCATTCGCCGTGGTCGACGGCCGGGAACGCGCTGGTGTAGATGCCGGCTTTCGGCAGCGACTTCGATACGCCCGACTTCGCGGTGATGATCACGTAGTCGCCGAGCGTCACGTGGCCGGCGATCCCGGCCGCGCCACCGATCATGCAGTGGCGGCCGATCGTCGTGCTGCCCGCGATGCCGGCGCTGCCGGCGATCACGGTGTACGCGCCGATCCGGCAGTTGTGGCCGATCTGGACCTGGTTGTCGATCTTCACGCATTCCTCGATGACGGTATCCGCCATCGCGCCGCGATCGATCGTCGTGTTCGCGCCGATTTCGACGTCCGGGCCGATCGTCACGCCACCGACCTGCGGGATCTTGACCCAGCTGCCGGTGCGCGCGTCGCCGTCGCCGACGAAATCCGGTGCGAAGCCGAAGCCGTCGGAGCCGATCACGGCGCCCGCATGGACGATCGCGCGCGGGCCGATCTTGCAGCCGTGGTACACCGATGCATTCGGATAGAAATGAGAGCCGGCGCCGATCGTCGTGCCGCGGCCGACGAATACGTTCGCGTCGAGCTGCACGCCGTCTTCGATCACCGCGCCGGCCTCGATCGTCACGTGCGGGCCGATCACCGCGGTCGCGGCGACCATCGCGGCCGGATCGATCGTCGCGCTCGGATGCACGCCGGCCGCGCGCGGCGGCGTGGCCAGATCGATGAACATCTGCGCGACGCGCGCGAAGTACGCGTACGGATTCGGCGTCACGATGAAATTGCGACCGGCGGCGGCCGCGCCCAGCTTTTCCAGATCCTTCGGTGCGATCAGGACCGCACCGGCACGGGTCGATTCGACCTGCGACAGGTACTTCGGGTTCGCGAGGAACGCGAGCTGTTGAGGGCCCGCCTGGTCGAGCGGTGCGAGCCCGCCCACCTTGCACTGTGCGTCGCCGGCGATCTCGCCGCCGAACCGTTTTACGAGTTCCTCAAGCGTCAATGCCATTCGTCGTCTGCTCCGTTCAGTTCGTCGAGCCGGACGCGAGCGCCTTGAGCACCTTGTCGGTGATGTCGATGCGCGGGCTGACGTACACGGCTTCCTGCACGATCAGGTCGTAATTCTGCTGCTCGGCGATCTGCTTGATGACCTTGTTCGCCTTGTCCAGCACGGCCGCCAATTCTTCGTTGCGACGCTGGTTCAGGTCTTCGCGAAATTCGCGCTGCTTGCGCTGGAAGTCGGTATCGAGCTGCGCCAGATCACGCTGCTTCTGCGCGCGATCGGCCGCCGACAGCGACGTGCCGTTCTTGTCCAGCGAATCGGACATCGACTTCAGGCGTGCCGCCAGGTCCTGCAGATCCTTGTCACGCTTCGCGAACTCGGCTTCGAGCTTCGTCTGCGCCGCCTTCGCGGGTGCCGACTCGCGCAGGATCCGATCCGAATTGACCGCCGCGATGCGGGCGACGTCCTGTGCGTGCACCGTTGCCGCGCCCAGGGCCAGCGCAACGGTCAGCGCGCACATCACTCGTTTCGAAAACTTACCGGTTAGCAAAATTACCCTCTCGTTGCTGTTGTCATGCGTTCGTTCAGAACGCCGTCCCGATCTGGAACTGGAATTTCTGGTACTGGTCGCCTTCGTGCTTCTGCAGCGGGAAGCCGAGGCTCAGCTTCAGCGGGCCGATCGGCGAGATCCACGCGAGACCCACACCGTAGCCGTAGCGCAGGCCGTTGGCGCCCGTACTCGTGCCGCCCGGCGCGTTGCCCCACACGTTACCGCCGTCGAGGAACGTGAACACGCGCAGCGTGCGGTCGTAACCGGTGCCCGGCAGCGGGAACGTCAGCTCGATGTTGCCGACCAGCATCTTCGAACCGCCGATCGGGTCGTTCGTCTTCGTGTCGCGCGGGCCCAGCGAGCTCGGCTCGTAACCCCGCACGGAGCCGATACCACCCGCGTAGTAGTTCTTGAAGATCGGGTACGGGTTGCCGATACCGTTACCGTAGCCGCCTTGCAGGTTCAGGCCCAGGATGAAGCCGCGCGAGAACGAATAGTAGTACTGCGCCTGCAGGTCGGCCTTGTAGTACTGGATCTTGCCGACCGGCACGCCGTATTCGATGTTCGCCTGCGTGAAGTAGCCGCGGCTCGGAATCAGCGCGCTGTCACGCGCGTCGCGCGACCATGCCACCGTCAGCGGCACCGTGTTCGACACGCGGCCGAACTCGTTCACGTAATCCTGGTAGCTCTGCGGCGTGTTCGAATCGACGTCGAGGCGGTTCTGCTCGAAGCCCGCGCCGAAGTACACGGTGTCGACTTCCGAGAACGGAATGCCGAACTTCAGGTTGCCGCCCGCGCTGATGATCCGGAAGCTCGAGCTCGTCGAGTAGTAAAGCGGCTGGTACGTGCGGTAGTAGACGTCCGTGATCCGCTTGATGCCGTCGACCGTGAAGTACGGGTCGACCTGCGTGACGGTCAGCGTGCGGTAGCTCTTCGCGGTGTTGACGTTCACCGACAGGCTCGTGCCCGAACCGAACACGTTGTCCTGCGACACGCCGGCCGACAGCACGACCTTGTCCGTCGACGAGAAACCGGCACCCAGCGTGATCGCGCCGGTCGGCTTTTCGTCGACCTTCACGTTCACGTCGACCTGGTCGTTCGTGCCGTCGACCGGCACCGTCGTCACGTCGACGTTGGTGAAGTAGCCGAGGCGGTTCACGCGGTCCTTCGACAGCGCGAGGCGGTTCGAGTCGAACCACGAGCTTTCGAGCTGGCGCATTTCGCGGCGCACCACTTCGTCGCGCGTGCGCGTGTTGCCGACCACGTTGATGCGGCGCACGTACACGCGGCGGCTCGGATCGACGACGAGGTTCAGGTTGACCTTGTGGTTCGCCTGGTCGATGTCCGGCTGCGCGTTGACGGTCGCGAATGCGTAGCCGTATTCACCGAGCTTGTCGACGATCGACTTGGTGGTCTGCTGCAGCTTTTCGGCCGAGAAACGGTCGCCCGGCTTGATCTTGATCAGCTTGTTGAGTTCGGCCTCGCGATCGAGCAGATTGCCCGACAGCTTGATGCCCGACACCGTGTACGGCTCGCCTTCGTGCAGCGTGACCGTCAGATACATGTCCTTCTTGTCCGGCGAGATCGACACCTGGGTCGACTCGATGTTGAACTCGAGGTAACCGCGGTTCAGGTAGTACGAGCGCACCGCTTCGAGGTCGCCCGTGAGCTTTTCCTTCGAGTACAGGTCGTTCTTCGTGTACCAGGAGAACCAGTTCGGCGTCGACAGCTGCATCTCGTCGCGCAGCGTGCTGGTGCTGAACGCCTTGTTGCCGATGAAGTTGATCTGGCGGATCTTCGCGCTCGGGCCTTCGGCCACCGCGAACAGGATCGACACGCGGTTCGCGTCGACCGGCGTGATCGTCGTCTTGACCTCGGCCGCATAGAAGCCGCGCGTCAGGTACTGGCGCTTGAGCTCCTGCTCCGCCTTGTCGACGAGCGCCTTGTCGTAGTAGCGGCCATCGGCGAGGCCGACCGCGCGCAGCGCCTTCGTCAGGTTGTCCTTGTCGAATTCCTTCGTGCCGGTGAAGTCGATCGACGCGATGGCCGGACGCTCCTGCACCTGCACGATCACGACGTTGCCCTGCGTGGCGATGCGCACGTCGTTGAAAAAGCCCGTCGCGTACAACGCGCGGATTGCTTCGGATGCCTTGTCGTCCGTGAAGGTATCGCCCTGCTTGATCGGCAGATAGGCGAACACCGAACCCGCTTCGACGCGCTGCAGCCCCTCGATCTTGATGTCTTGCACCACGAACGGTGCCGCTGCATGCGCCGCGAGGCCGTGCGCGGCGAGCGCGGCCGCTGCAACTGTCTTAGGTACAAAGCGATGAGGTTTGAACAACATGCATCCCCAATATTTAGCTGCATCAAATCGGGCGGCTGGCCAGCGGCCGCCGCCTGACGCTTCAGAAATGGATTAACCGAGCCAGATCGTTGAACAGCGCGATCGCCGACAATGCGACGATGCAGATCAACCCGGCTCTTTGCAGAATCAGCTGCCAACGCTCCGAGACGGCTTTCCCGGTCGCGGCTTCAACCGCATAATATAACAGATGCCCCCCGTCCAAAACGGGAATCGGCAACAAGTTCAGGACGCCAAGGCTAATGCTGACAAGGGCGAGGAACGACAGGAACGCCGACGGACCGAGCCGCGCGCTCTTGCCTGCGTAGTCGGCGATCGTCACCGGGCCGGACAGGTTCTTCAGCGACGCGTTGCCCGTGATCATCCGCCCGAACATCTTCAGCGAATACACGGAAATGTCCCACGTGCGGTGCGTGCCGAGCCGCAGGCTCTCGATCGGCCCGTAGCGCACGTCCACCGACGGCGCGTGCATCGACAGCGCCGCGCCGATGCGGCCGACCTGCTGCCCCGATTCGTCGTCGCGCTGCATCTGCGGCACGATCGCGACCGTCTGCGCGGCGCCGTTGCGTTCGATCTGCAGGTCGAGCGGCTTGCCCGCATGGTGCTTCACCGTGTCGATGAAGCGCGACGCGCCGCCGATCGGCTTGCCGTCGAGCGCGACCAGCTTGTCGCCGACCTTCAGGCCGGCCTGTTCCGCCGCGCTGCCCGGCTGCACCGACGCGACCGACAACGTGCCGCCGCCGGCCTCGAAGCCCAGATGGGCCATGAAGTCGTCGTCGAGCTGGCTGTCGGGTACGTTGCGGAGATCGACGCGGAAATCGAACGTCGCATTGCCGTCGCGCGCGCCGAGCACGACCTCGCGATGGTCGAACGCGGCCGACAGCAGCTTCCAGCGCAGGTCCGACCACGATCGCACCGGTTCGGACTCGCCGCCCTGCGCATTGCGGATCGACACGATCGTCTCGCTGCCGTCGAAGCCCGCGCGGGCCGCCGCGGTGCCGGCGGCCGGCGGCGCGACGATCGCGGTCGGTTCGGTCACGCCGGTGGCGAATACGAGGGAGAACAGCGCGATTGCCAGCAGGAAGTTCGCAATCGGCCCGGCCGCGACGATCGCGATGCGCTTGTAGACCGACTGGCGGTTGAATGCCTGGCCGAGCACCTCGGGCGGAATGCCGGGGCCCGGATCGCGCTCGTCGAGCATTTTCACGTAGCCGCCGAGCGGCAGCGCGGACAGGGTCCACTCGGTGCCCGTCCGGCGGCTGACCCAGCGCGCGACGGGCTGGCCGAAGCCGATCGAGAAACGCAGCACCTTCACGCCGCACCAGCGCGCGACGCGATAATGTCCGTACTCATGCACGACGACCAGTACCCCGATCGCCACCGCAAACGCGACCAGTTCGACCAGCACGTTCATGAGCACCCCATTCAGACAGTACGCTCCACGCGTGGCGCAGGCGCTTTCGCAATGATCGCGGCGGCGAGGCGGCGAGCCTCGGCATCCGCCGCGAGGACGTCGTCGAGCCCGTCGGGCGCGCGGTTCGGCAGCGTGTTGAGCACGGCGTCGACCGTCGCCGCGATCGCCATGAAGCCGATCCGGCGCTCGAGAAATGCTTCGACCGCGACTTCGTTCGCCGCGTTCAATGCGGCGCTCGCGATACCGCCTTCCTCGAGCGCCTTCAGCGCGAGCGCGAGGCACGGGAAGCGCGCGTAATCGGGCTTCTCGAACGACAGCTGGGCGATCTGCGCGAGGTCGAGCTGGTCGACGCCCGCGTCGACGCGCTCGGGAAACGCGAGCGCGTGCGCGATCGGCGTGCGCATGTCGGGGTTGCCGAGCTGCGCGAGCACCGAGCCGTCGCGGTACGACACGAGCGAATGGATCACGCTCTGCGGGTGGATCAGCACGTCGATCCGGTCGCCGGGCAACCCGAAGATCCAGTGCGCCTCGATCACCTCGAGGCCCTTGTTCATCATCGTCGCGGAATCGACCGAGATCTTGCGGCCCATCACCCAGTTCGGGTGCTTGCACGCTTCGTCCGGCGTGACGTCGACCAGCGTGGCCGGTTCGCGCGTACGGAACGGGCCGCCCGACGCGGTCAGGATGATCTTCGAGATCCCGCCGTGCTCGGCCGCGTCGCGCGGCATGCACTGGAAGATCGCGTTGTGTTCGCTGTCGACCGGCAGCAGGATCGCGCCATGGTCGCGTACGGCGTCCATGAAGATCGCGCCCGACATCACGAGCGCTTCCTTGTTCGCGAGCAGGATCCGCTTGCCGGCGCGTGCGGCCGCCAGGCTCGGCGCGAGGCCGGCCGCGCCGACGATCGCCGCGACCACCGTGTCGCAGCCGTCGCTCTTCGACACGTCGACGAGCGCCTGCGGCCCGTGCAGGACGACCGTCTTGCTGCCGGCCGCGCGCAGTTTGGCGTCGACGTGCGCGGCCGTCGCGGCATCGCCGACCACCGCCACTTCAGGCGCGAAGCGCAGACACTGCTCGACGAGCTTGTCGCCGTTGCGGTGCGCGGTCAGCGCATAGACCGAGAAGCGCTCGGGATGGCGCGCGACCACGTCGAGCGTGCTGTCTCCGATCGAGCCCGTGGAACCGAGCAATGTCAGACGTTTTTGCATAACAGGAATAATGGTTTAACCAAGCAGCAGCATCGCGAGCGGCAGCACCGGCAGCAGCGCGTCGACACGATCGAGCACGCCGCCGTGGCCCGGCAGCAGTCCGCTCGAATCCTTCACGCCCGCCTGCCGCTTCAGCAGCGACTCGAACAGGTCGCCGATCACGCTGTACGCGACCAGCAGCGTCAGCGCGGCCCACGCGCCGGGCATCCCGTAGCGCATGGCGAATGCAGAAAACAGGGTCGGTTCGAAGGCATGCACGGCCATCGCGACACCGGCGACGACCATCACCGCGAACCAGCCGCCGATCGCACCCTCCCAGCTCTTGCCGGGGCTGATCGTGATGGCCAGTTTACGCTTTCCGAAGGCCTTGCCCGCGAAGTATGCGCCGATATCGGCCAGCCAGACGACCAGAAGCAGCGACAGCACGAACGGCACGCCCTGCGCGCGGGCTGCCACGAGTGCATGCCAGCAGGCGGCGAACACGACGAGGCCGGCGGCCAGCAGGAACGGCCGCCACACGCCGCCCGCGAGTTCGGGCTTGCGCCGCAGCGCGAACGGGCCGACCAGCAGCCAGAACACGCCGGCCGCCATGAAAAGGGGACGGGACGATGCCGCATCGACGCCGAGCGGCGCGGTGGCCGCGAGCGCGAGCGCCGCGACGAGCGCATAGACGACCGGGCCGGCGCCGCCGAGCTTGAGCAGGCGCGCCCACTCCCACGCGGCGAACACGAGCACGACGCCGATCAGCGCACCGAACCCGGCGAGCGGCGCGAACAGCGTCACCGGCAGCAGCACTGCCAGCATCACGATCGCCGTGATCACACGGGTTTTCAGCATGAAAGGGAGTCGGCGTTCTGCGATTGCGGTTCGAGCTGCGCACTCGTGCGCCCGAAACGGCGCTCGCGCTCGGTATACGACGCCATCGCGTCGGCCAGTGCCGCGCCGTCGAAATCCGGCCAGTACTTGTCGGTGAAATAGAATTCGGCGTACGCGAGCTGCCACAGCAGGAAGTTGCTGACGCGCTGCTCGCCACCGGTGCGGATGAAGAGATCGGGCTCCGGCGCATAGGCCATCGCCAGGTGCGGCGCGAATGCATCCTCGGTCACTTCGACCTCGCGACCTTCGCGCACGGCCTGCTCGACGAGCTTCTTCGTCGCCTGCAGGATGTCCCACCGGCCGCCGTAGTTGGCCGCGATGGTGAGCGTCAAACGGGTATTGCGCGCCGTCTTGGTTTCGGCGCGGCGAATCAGTTCGCGGATGCGCGGCTCGAAACGGTCGAGATCGCCGACGACACGCAGGCGGATCCCGTTCGCATGCAGCTTGCCCACTTCGCGCTCGAGCGCGGTGATGAACAGCCGCATCAGGAACGACACTTCGTCGTTCGGCCGGCGCCAGTTTTCCGAACTGAACGCGAACAGCGTCAGGTACTCGACGCCGGCGCGCGCGCAGCCTTCGACCACCGCCCGCACGGCATCGACGCCGCGGGTGTGCCCCGCGACGCGCGGCAAGCGGCGTTCGGTCGCCCAACGGCCGTTGCCGTCCATGATGATCGCGATGTGACGCGGCACGACGCCGACGTCAGGCACGCGAACGGTAGAGCTGGTATAGGTCATGGCCGTTGAGACAGTAATGCGGGAAGAAGGCGGCGCGCGAGGACGGTCGTCAGACCGTCATGATCTCGGCTTCCTTGGTCTGCACGAGCTTGTCGACTTCGGCAACGTGCTTGTCGGTCAGCTTCTGCACGTCGTCGCTCGCACGGCGCTCGTCGTCTTCCGAGATTTCCTTGTCCTTCACGAGCTTCTTCAGCGCTTCGTTCGCGTCGCGGCGCAGGTTGCGGATCGCGACCTTGGCCGTTTCGCCTTCGCTCTTCACGACCTTGGTCAGCTCGCGGCGGCGCTCTTCCGTCAGCGCGGGCATCGGCACGCGGATCAGGTCGCCGGCCGTTGCCGGGTTCAGGCCCAGATCGGCTTCGCGGATGGCCTTCTCGACCTTCGCGACCATGTTCTTTTCCCACGGCTGCACGCCGATCGTGCGCGCGTCGACGAGCGTCAGGTTCGCGACCTGCGAGATCGGCACCATCGAGCCGTAGTAGTCGACCTGCACGTGATCGAGCAGACCGGTGTGCGCACGGCCCGTACGGATCTTGGCCAGATCGTTCTTGAACGCTTCGATCGAGCGCTGCATCTTTTGCTCGACGCCCTTCTTCACATCAGCGACACTCATTTCAACCTCCGAACCTTCAAACCTTCAAAGAACGCGGGCCCCGCCCGGCGCATGTCGCGCGCCGCGGCCGGCAACCCGCGCCGGTCGCCCGCATCCGCGGGAGTTTACACGTGGACGAGCGTACCTTCGTCCTCGCCCAGCACGATGCGCTTGAGCGCGCCTGGCTTGTTGATCGAAAACACGCGAATCGGCAGCTTCTGGTCGCGGCACAGCGCAAACGCCGTCGCGTCCATCACCTGCAGGTTGCGGCTGATCGCCTCGTCGAAGCTGATCGTCGTGTAGCGCGTGGCCGACGGATCCTTCTTCGGATCGGCAGAATATACGCCATCGACCTTGGTCGCCTTCAGCACGACTTCGGCGCCCACTTCCGAGCCGCGCAGCGCGGCGGCGGTATCCGTCGTGAAGAACGGGTTGCCGGTGCCGGCCGCGAAGATCACGACGCGGCCTTCCTCGAGCTGACGGATCGCGCGGGGCCGGATGTACGGCTCGACGACCTGGTCCATGCGCAGCGCGGACTGCACGCGCGCCTCGATGCCCGCGTGGCGCATCGCGTCCTGCAGCGCCAATGCGTTCATCATCGTCGCCAGCATCCCCATGTAGTCGGCCGTCGCGCGGTCCATGCCGGCCGCGCCGCCCGCGACACCGCGGAAAATATTACCGCCACCGATCACGACCGCGAGCTGCGTGCCGAGACGCACGACTTCGGCGATATCGGCCACCATCCGTTCGATCGTCGCGCGATTGATGCCGAAGGCATCGTCGCCCATCAGCGCTTCGCCGGAGAGTTTGAGGAGGACGCGTTTATAGGCATTGGACATAGGGGCTTCCGAGCGACGAGAGGATGACAACCACGAACTGTAGGGGCGAAATACTGATTCGGGCAAGCGCCGCCGACCGGACCGGGGTTCCCGGCCGGCCGGCGACGCCGCCGGCCGCGGCGGAGCGGACGCCCGCCGCGGATACTGCCTGACTGCTTACTGCTGCTTTGCTGCTGCGACTTGCGCGGCCACTTCGGCGGCGAAGTCGTCCTGGCGCTTCTCGATGCCTTCGCCGACGACGAACAGCGCGAACTTCTGCACCGCCGCATTCGCTGCCTTCAGCATCTGCTCGATCGTCTGCTTGTCGTTCTTCACGAACGTCTGGTTCAGCAGCGACACTTCCTTCAGGTACTTCTGGACGCTACCGTCGACCATCTTCGCGACGATTTCGGCCGGCTTGCCCGATTCCGCGGCCTTCTGCTCGGCCACGCGGCGTTCCGTCTCGATCAGTTCCGCCGGCACGTCGGCCGACGACAGCGCGACCGGCTTCATCGCCGCGATGTGCATCGCGACGTCCTTGCCGACCTGCTCGTCCGCGCCCGTGTACTCGACGATCACGCCGATACGCGCGCCGTGCAGGTACGTCGCGATCTTGTTCGCGGTTTCGAAACGGACGAAACGGCGGATCGACACGTTCTCGCCGATCTTGCCGATCAGCGCGAGGCGGACTGCGTCGACGGTCGAGCCGTCGAGCGGCAGCGCCGACAGCGCGGCCACGTCGGCCGGGTTCTGCGTCGCGACGAGTTCCGCGACCGTCTTCGAGAATGCGAGGAAGTCGTCGTTCTTCGCGACGAAGTCGGTTTCGCAGTTCAGCTCGACCAGCGCGCCCGCGTTGCCGCCGACGAACGAGGCGACGACGCCTTCAGCCGTCACGCGCGATGCGGCCTTGCTCGCCTTGTTGCCGAGCTTGACGCGCAGCAGTTCTTCAGCCTTGGCCAGATCGCCGTCGGCTTCCGTCAGCGCCTTCTTGCACTCCATCATCGGTGCGTCGGTCTTCGCGCGCAGTTCTGCCACCATGCTTGCGGTAATTGCCGCCATCATTCGCTCCTTGAGTCTGTATTCACAACGCCGCCCGCTTGGACGCGAACGGCCGAGATTCGTTTCCGGACCCGCGCCGATTCGGCGCGATCAGGTCCGGCGCACAAGCTTAAAAAAAGGGGGCCTGTTGAGAGCCCCCTTTTTGCGCCGGCTCGGGGCCAGTTACGCGTTTTCCTCGACGTACTCGTCGTCGCCGCGTGCGGCCTGGACCACTTCGTTGACCGCGTTCGCACGGCCTTCGAGGATCGCGTCGGCCACGCCTTCGGCGTACAGCGCGACTGCCTTGCTCGAGTCGTCGTTACCCGGGATCACGTAATCCACACCTTCCGGCGAGTGGTTCGTATCGACCACGGCGATGACCGGCACGCCCAGCTTGTTCGCTTCCGTGACGGCGATCTTGTGGTAGCCGACGTCGACGACGAAGATCGCGTCCGGAATGCCGCCCATGTCCTTCACGCCGCCGATCGACTTCTGCAGCTTGGCGATTTCGCGTTCGAACAGCAGCGCTTCCTTCTTGCTCATCTTCTCGAGCTCGCCCGCCTCGACTGCCGCTTCCATGTCCTTCAGGCGCTTGATCGACACCTTCAGCGTCTTGAAGTTGGTCATCATGCCGCCGAGCCAGCGTGCGTTGACGTACGGCATGCCCGCACGTTGCGCTTCCTGGGCGATCGTGTCACGCGACTGGCGCTTCGTGCCGACGAACAGGATCGTGCCGCGGTTCGCTGCCAGCTGGCGCACGTACTTCTGTGCGTCCGTGAACATCGGCAGCGTCTTTTCGAGGTTGATGATGTGAATCTTGTTGCGGTGACCGAAAATGAACGGAGCCATCTTCGGGTTCCAGAAGCGCGTCTGGTGACCGAAGTGGACACCCGCTTCCAGCATTTGGCGCATCGTAACTGCCATGTAAATTCTCCACGAGGGTTGGGTCTTAAGCCGGCTGCCGTACCGCCGCGCGAACCCGCCACGAAGGCGTGAATTCCGCACGGACGGCACCCTGGTTGCGCCGGCTTGCGATTCGGCACGCGCAAAACGCCCGTGCCGTAAGCCTTTCACCGCGATGCCGCCCCAACTTGGGGCAAATTCGGCATTTGGATATCGACTTAGCCAAAGAGTATAGCACGCGGATTTGTCCGCTCTCAAGTCGCTCGGCACTTTCGCTTGCCGCGCGGCAGCGGGCCGGGCAATCCGCGAAAACCCGCATCCGCGCGGCCCGCAGGGGCTGCGAGGCCCGCCATAAGGTGCGATAATCCGTCAATTCACCGCATTCCAGGCATACCTCGATGGCTATTACGCTCAAAAACGAACACGATATCGCGGAGATGCGCGTCGCCTGCCGTCTCGCGAGCGAAGTGCTCGACTTCATCACGCCGCACGTCGTCGCGGGCGTCACGACCGCCGAACTCGACCGCCTCTGCCACGAGTTCATGCTCAACGAGCAAGGCACGATCCCCGCGCCGCTGAACTACCAGCCGCCCGGCTATCCGCCGTACCCGAAGGCCACCTGCATTTCGGTCAACGACGTGATCTGCCACGGCATTCCCGGCGAGAAGGTGCTCAAGAACGGCGACGCGCTGAACATCGACATCACCGTGATCAAGAACGGCTATTTCGGCGACACCAGCCGGATGTTCATCGTCGGCGAGGGCTCGATCCTCGCGAAGCGCCTCGTGCAGACCACCTACGAATGCATGTGGCTCGGCATCGACCAGGTCAAGCCCGGCGCGCATCTCGGCGACATCGGCCATGCGATCCAGAAGCACGCGGAGGCGCAGGGCTACAGCGTCGTGCGCGAATATTGCGGCCACGGCATCGGTACGGTGTTCCACGAGGATCCGCAGGTCGTCCACTACGGCCGTCCGGGCACCGGCATCGAACTGAAGGCCGGGATGATCTTCACGATCGAGCCGATGATCAACGCCGGCAAGCGCGACATCCGCACGATGCCCGACCAGTGGACGGTCAAGACCCGCGACCGCAGCCTGTCCGCGCAGTGGGAGCACACGGTGCTCGTCACCGAAACCGGCTACGAAGTGCTGACCGTGTCTGCCGGCACGCCGGCGCGCCCGGTGTTCGCACAGCCGGCCGCCGCCGTCTGAGCGCCGTCGCGCCCCGCCCGCCCCACTTTCGCACCTGAACGGCCGCCCATGAGCGCTCACGCTGCCCCCTCGCCCGAAGCGCTGTCGCGGCGCGCCGAATTCAAGGCCGCCAAGACGGAGATGCTCGAGCGCTTTCGCCGCGCGGCGAACGTCGCGTCGCTGATGCACGCGCTGTCGAAACTCACCGACGATGCATTGAAACGCGTGTGGGACGACTGCGGACTGCCCGCGACGCTCGCGCTCGTCGCCGTCGGCGGGTACGGGCGCGGCGAGCTCGCGCCCTATTCCGACGTCGACATCCTCGTGCTGTTGCCGGATGCGCACGACGCGGCGCTCGACGCGCGCATCGAGCGCTTCATCGGCATGGCGTGGGATCTCGGCCTCGAGATCGGCAGCAGCGTGCGCACGGTCGCGCAGTGCATCGAGGAGGCGTCGCAGGACGTCACGGTGCAGACCTCGCTGCTGGAAGCGCGCCGCATCGTCGGCAGCACCGCGCTGTTCGAGCGCTTCACCGTGCGCTACCACGAAGCGCTCGACGCCCGCGCGTTCTTCACCGCGAAGGTGCTGGAGATGCGCCAGCGCCACGCGAAGTTCCAGGACACGCCGTACAGCCTCGAACCGAACGTGAAGGAAAGCCCGGGCGGGCTGCGCGACCTGCAGACGATCCTGTGGATCGCGCGCGCGGCCGGCTTCGGCAGCAGCTGGCGCGAACTCGACACGCGCGGCCTGATCACCGACCGCGAAGCGCGCGAGCTGCGCCGCAACGAAGGGTTCCTGAAGACGCTGCGTGCGCGGCTGCACGTGATCGCCGGGCGTCGCCAGGACATGCTCGTGTTCGACCTCCAGACGCAGGCCGCCGAAAGCTTCGGCTACCAGCCGACGCAGGCCAAGCGGGCGAGCGAGCAGCTGATGCGTCGCTACTACTGGGCCGCGAAAGCGGTCACGCAGCTCGCGACGATCCTGATCCAGAACATCGAGGCGCAGTTGTTCCCCGCGACGAGCGGCATCACGCGCGTGCTGTCGGCCGATCGCTTCGTCGAGAAACAGGGGATGCTCGAGATCGTCGACGACGGCGTGTTCGAGCGCCATCCCGACGCGATCCTCGAAGCCTTCCTGCTGTACGAAACGACGCGCGGCGTGAAAGGCCTGTCCGCCCGCACGCTGCGCGCGCTGTACAACTCGCGCGAGATCATGAACAACGCGTGGCGCCGCGATCCGCGCAACCGCGACACGTTCATGCGGATCCTGCAGCAGCCCGAAGGCATCACGCACGCGTTCCGGCTGATGAACCAGACGAGCGTGCTCGGCCGCTACCTGCTGAATTTCCGCCGCATCGTCGGGCAGATGCAGCACGACCTGTACCACGTGTACACGGTCGACCAGCACATCCTGATGGTGCTGCGCAACATCCGCCGCTTCGCGGTAGCCGAGCATGCGCACGAATACCCGTTCTGCAGCCAGCTGATCGGCAACTTCGAGCGCCCGTGGGTGCTGTATGTCGCGGCACTGTTCCACGACATCGCGAAGGGCCGCGGCGGCGACCACTCGACGCTCGGGATGGCCGACGCGCGGCGCTTCTGCCGCGAGCACGGCATCGCCGGCGACGACGCGGCGCTGATCGTATGGCTCGTCCAGCATCACCTGACGATGAGCCAGGTCGCGCAGAAACAGGACACGAGCGACCCCGAAGTCATCAAGCGCTTCGCCGAGGTCGTCGGCAACGAGCGGTATCTCACCGCGCTCTACCTGCTGACCGTCGCCGATATCCGCGGCACGAGCCCGAAGGTGTGGAACACGTGGAAGGGCAAGCTGCTCGAGGATCTGTACCGCATCACGCTCGCGGTGCTCGGCGGCGCGAACCCCGACGCGCATTCGGAGCTGAAGTCGAGACAGGAGCAGGCGCTCGCGCTGCTGCGCCTGGAAACCGTGCCCGACGATGCGCACCGCGCGTTGTGGGATCAGCTCGACGTCGGCTTCTTCCTGCGTCACGACGCGGCCGACATCGCATGGCAGACGCGTGTGCTGTACCGGCACGTGAACGCCGAAACCGCGATCGTCCGCGCGCGGCCGTCGCCGATCGGCGACGCGCTGCAGGTGCTCGTGTACGTGAAGGACCGCCCCGACCTGTTCGCGGGCATCTGCGCGTATTTCGACCGCAACGGGCTGTCGGTGCTCGATGCGCGCGTCAGCACGACGCGGCACGGGTATGCGCTCGACAACTTCATCGTCACGCAGACTGAGCGCGACGTGCGCTACCGCGACATCGCGAACCTCGTCGAGCAGCAGCTCGCGGCGCGGCTCGCCGAAACCGCCCCGCTG
The DNA here is from genome assembly GCF_029522185.1 of Burkholderia sp. IO2. Taxonomy (NCBI): domain Bacteria; kingdom Pseudomonadati; phylum Pseudomonadota; class Betaproteobacteria; order Burkholderiales; family Burkholderiaceae; genus Burkholderia; species Burkholderia sp. IO2. Next base: position 19,319 of record NZ_JAKWFH010000044.1, read on the forward strand.
CCGGAACCGTCGAAGGGCCGCCTGTCGAGGCTGTCCCGGACGTTTCCGATCACGCCGCGCGTCGACCTGCGGGCCGACGAGCGCGGTCAGTACTACATCCTGTCCGTGTCGGCCAACGACCGGCCGGGCCTTCTCTATTCGATCGCGCGCGTCCTCGCCGAACATCGGATCGGCGTCCATGCGGCGCGGATCAATACGCTCGGCGAGCGCGTCGAAGACATCTTCCTGCTCGCGGGTGCCGGCCTGTCCGATAACCGCCTGCAGATCCAGCTCGAAACCGAATTGCTGCGTGCGATCGCAGTCTGAATGAATCCCAGCGTTTATGCGCACCAAATTAACCGTCAAGAATCCGAAGCCGGCGTCGCCGACTCGCGCCCCTGTCCGCTCCGGCAGCCTCGTCGCCCGCAAGGCGGTGCGTCCCGCCGCGCCGCCCGCAGGCGACAAGCCGGCCCGCCCGAAGAAGGCGCCCGCGGCCGCCGCCACCGGCGAGCGCTCGTTCAAGCCGCGCGGCGCCGCCGGCGCCGAACGCCCGGGCGCGGATCGCGCACCGGCCAAGCGCGCGCCGCGTGACGGCGGTGCCGAGCGCGGCACGCGCGCGCCGTACCGCGACAATGCAGCCGGTGAAGGCGCGAAGCGCAGTTTCGGCGACCGTCGCACGTCGTCGGATCGCCCGCCGCGCCGCGATGACGATGCGCGTCCGCGTCGCGCGGGTGGCGACGAAGGCAAGCGCCCGTCCTATCGCGACAACGCATCCGGTGAAGGCGCGAAGCGCGGCTTCGGCGAGCGTCGCACGTCTTCCGATCGACCGCCGCGCCGTGATGACGACGCACGTCCGCGCCGCGCAGCGGGCGCCGACGACAGCAAGCGTCCGTCCTACCGCGACAAGGCCGCCAGCGAAGGCGCGAAGCGCAGCTATGGCGACCGCCGTACGTCGTCGGATCGCCCGCCGCGCCGTGATGACGACGCACGTCCGCGCCGCGCAGCAGGCGGTGACGACAGCAAGCGCCCGTCGTACCGCGACAAAGCCACCGGCGAAGGCGCGAAGCGCAGCTATGGCGACCGCCGTACGTCGTCCGATCGCCCGCCGCGCCGCAGCGACGACGATACGCGTCCGCGCCGTGCAGCGGGTGGTGACGACAGCAAGCGCCCGTCGTACCGCGACAAGGCCGCCGGCGAAGGCGCGAAGCGCGGCTTCGGCGACCGCCGCACGTCGTCCGATCGCCCGCCGCGCCGTGATGACGACGCACGTCCGCGCCGCGCAGCAGGCGCCGACGACAGCAAGCGTCCGTCCTACCGCGACAAGGCCGCCAGCGAAGGCGCGAAGCGCAGCTTCGGCGACCGCCCCGCCCGCCCGGCGCGCGACGGCGACCGCCGTTCGTTCGGCGCGGTGAAGACCGCGCAACCCGTCAAGCGCGCGACGGCCGACGTCGACTACGGCGACGAAACGGGCCTGATGCGCCTGTCGAAGCGGATGTCCGAGCTCGGCATGTGCTCGCGCCGCGAAGCCGACGAATGGATCGAAAAGGGCTGGGTGCTCGTCGACGGCGAACGCATCGACACGCTCGGCACCAAGGTCCGCGCCGACCAGAAGATCGAGATCGACGAGCGTGCGAGCGCCGCGCAGGCCGCGCAAGTGACGATCCTGCTGCACAAGCCGGTGGGCTACGTGTCGGGCCAGGCGGAAGACGGCTACGAGCCGGCGGCCGTGCTGATCACGCGCGCGAACCGCTGGAGCGGCGATCATTCGCCGGTGCGCTTCTCGCCGCAACACCTGCATGCGCTTGCGCCGGCCGGCCGTCTCGACATCGACTCCACCGGCCTGCTGGTGCTGACGCAGAACGGCGTGATCGCGAAGCAACTGATCGGCGAGCAGTCGGACATCGACAAGGAATACCTGGTGCGCGTGCGCTTCGGCGAACGACTGATCGACATCGACCAGCACTTTCCGGCGGAATCGCTCGCGAAGCTGCGCCACGGCCTCGAACTCGACGGCGTCGCGCTGAAGCCCGCGATGGTGAGCTGGCAGAACGGCGAGCAGCTGCGCTTCGTGCTGCGCGAAGGCAAGAAGCGCCAGATCCGCCGCATGTGCGAACTGGTCGGCCTCGACGTGATCGGCCTCAAGCGCGTGCGGATGGGCCGCGTGATGCTCGGCGCGCTGCCGCAGGGCCAATGGCGCTACCTGTCGGCCGACGAGACGTTCTGACCGCAGGCACCCGGTACGCCATCCAATGAAAAAGCCCGCTCGAGCGGGCTTTTTTCTTGTCTGCCGAAAACGGGCCGATCAGTCGTCGTCGGCCGGATCGAGCCCCGGGAACAGCACCTCGGTGAAGCCGAAGCGCGTGAAATCGGTGATCCGCATCGGATACAGCTTGCCGATCAGGTGATCGTATTCGTGCTGGACCACGCGCGCGTGGAACCCCTCGGCGACACGATCGATCTTCTGGCCGAACTGGTCGAAGCCGCTGTAGCGCACCTTCGCGTAGCGGCTGACGACGCCGCGCATCCCCGGCACCGACAGGCAGCCTTCCCAGCCCTCTTCCATGTCCGGCGGCATGTACTCGATCTTCGGGTTGATCAGCACGGTTTCGGGCACCGGCGGCGCATCCGGGTAGCGGTTGTTGTTGCCGAAGCCGAAGATGATGATCTGCAGCCCGATGCCGATCTGCGGCGCGGCCAGCCCGGCGCCGTTCGCGTGGTGCATCGTCTCGAACATGTCCGCGACGATCTCGTGCAGCTCGGGTGTATCGAACCGCTCGACCGGTTGGGCGACTTCGAGCAGGCGCGGATCGCCCATCTTCAGGATCTCGCGAATCATGGCGTATTACCCTCCAGGAGTTGGTGCAGACCGTCTTCGTCCAGCACGGGGATGCCGAGTTCCTCGGCCTTCGCGAGCTTGCTGCCGGCTTCGGCGCCCGCGACCACGTAATCCGTCTTCTTCGATACCGAGCCGGCCACCTTGGCGCCCGCCGCTTCGAGCATTTCCTTCGCCGCATCGCGCGTCAGATTCGGCAGCGTGCCGGTCAGCACGACCGTCTTGCCGGCGAGCACGCCCTGCGGCGCTTTCGGCGCGGGCGGCCCTTCCGGCCACGTGACCTTGCCCGGCGCGCGCAACTGCTCGATCACCGTCCGGTTGTGCTCTTCCGCGAAGAACTGGTGAATCGACTCGGCGACGATCGGTCCGACGTCGTTCACTTCGAGCAGTTCCTCGATCGACGCGTCCATGATCGGCGTCAGAGAGCCGAAATGCTTCGCGAGATCCTTCGCGGTCGATTCGCCGACATGGCGGATGCCGAGCCCGTAGATGAAGCGCGCGAGCGTCGTGTGCTTCGCCTTCTCGAGCGAATCGAGCAGATTCTGCGCGGACTTCTCCGCGAACCGGTCGAGTTCGGCCAGCGTCGCGAACCCGAGATTGAACAGGTCGGCCGGCGTGCGCACCAGATTCAGTTCGACGAGCTGGTCGATGATCTTCTCGCCGAGACCGTCGATGTCGAGCGCGCGGCGTTGCGCGAAATGCCACAGCGCCTGCTTGCGCTGCGCCGGGCAGAACAGCCCGCCGGTGCAGCGCGCGATCGCCTCGTCCGGCAGGCGCTCGATCTTCGAGCCGCACACCGGGCATTCGGTCGGCATCACGAATTCGGCCGCGTCTGCCGGGCGCCGGTCGAGCAGCGCGCCGACCACTTCCGGAATCACGTCGCCCGCGCGGCGCACGATCACGGTGTCGCCGATCCGGATGTCCTTGCGGCGCACTTCGTCCTCGTTGTGCAGCGTCGCGTTGGTCACGGTCGCCCCGCCGACGAACACCGGCTCGAGGCGCGCGACCGGCGTGATCGCGCCGGTGCGGCCGACCTGCACGTCGATCGCGACGAGCTTCGTCAGCGCTTCCTGCGCGGGGAACTTGTGCGCGAGCGCGAAGCGCGGCGCACGCGACACGAAGCCGAGCCGCTCCTGCTCGTCGCGCCGGTTGACCTTGTAGACGACGCCGTCGATGTCGTATGGCAGCGACTCGCGCTTCTCGCCGACCTTGCGGAAGAAGTCGAGCAAACCTTCGGCGCCGTGCACGACCGCGCGCTCGCGGTTCACCGGCAGGCCGAACGCCTCGTACCAGTCGAGCAGCGCGCTGTGCGTGTCGGGCATCGGCATCCCGTCGAGCACGCCGATCCCGTACGCGAAGAACGACAGCGGCCGCTGCGCGGTGATCTTCGAGTCGAGCTGGCGCAGGCTGCCGGCCGCCGCGTTGCGCGGGTTCGCGAATTCGCGCTGCTCGGCCGCGCGCTGGCGTTCGTTCAGGCGTGCGAAATCGCGCTTGAACATCAGCACCTCGCCGCGCACGTCGAGCACGGCCGGCACGTGCTTGCCCTTCAGTTTCAGCGGAATCGAGCGGATCGTGCGCACGTTCTCGGTCACGTCCTCGCCCGTCGTCCCGTCGCCGCGCGTCGCGGCCTGCACGAACACGCCGTTCTCGTAGCGCAGCGAAATCGCCAGGCCGTCGAACTTCAGTTCGCACGCGTATTCCACGGGGTCGGTCACCGAGCCGGCGAGATCGGTCGCCTTGGCGAGCGCATCAGCGACGCGCTTGTCGAACGCGACGATGTCCTCGTCGGCGAAGCCGTTGTTCAGCGACAGCATCGGCGCATCGTGGACGACCGGCGTGAAGCCGCCGGCCGCTTCGCCGCCGACGCGCTGCGTCGGCGAATCGGGCGTCACGAGTTCGGGATGGTCGGTTTCGAGCTGCTGCAGCTCACGGAACAGCCGGTCGTATTCGGCGTCGGGCAGATCCGGCTGGTCGAGCACGTAATAGGCGTAGTTCGCCCGCTCGAGTTGGTCGCGCAGCCACGCGGCGCGCGCGTCGGGCTGGCTGGCTGGCGGTTCGGCTTGGGTTCGGGCCATGCTGGCGGCAGAGTCGTTCTGAAAAAAATCGGATGCCCGATTATCTCAGTTTGACGCCGCAGCGGGGCACGCAATGCGGGCCGGATGACGTGCTGCAGCGCACATGAAACGTGCTCGCCGCAGCGACGAACGACGGTGTCGAATACCGCCGTCCGCGCCCGGCGCGTTACTGGCTGAAGAGGCGGCGCGTGACCGGCGAACCGGCCGGGATGCCCGCTTCCTCGAGCTTCGCGTACAGCTTCATCAGTTGCTGCTCGATCGCGAGCAGCGTCGACTCCGGCAGCGGCCGGCGCGAGTCGTCGACGACGCGTGCGCCGATCCGCTCGGACAGCGACTTCGCGTAATCGCACATCAGCCGGAACGGCAGGATGTCCTCTTCGGCCACCGGCACGTCGAGCACCAGCGTGATCATGTTGCCGCCCTTGTACGTCAGGTCGTCGCGCAGGAAGTTCGTATCGCCGAACTGCAGCATGAACACCGGGTTCTGCTTGGCGTCGAGCTTCACGAAGCGCGTGCCGTCGCGCGACAGCAGCAGCCCGTCCTGCGACGCGACCGCCTGCACGTAGTTCGCGGACCACGGCGCACCGTCCGACATCACGTTGATCGACAGTTGCGCGTCGCACTGCGCGGCAAACGCGTCGAGCTCGCGCGCCATCGCGACCGTTTCCATCATGTCCGGGAATTCCGGCGCGCCGTCGATCGCGTCGGCGAACTGCTGGACGCCCGTCACGAATTCGGAGAATTCGAGCTCGTTCAGTGCGCCGCTGCGGTTCGCAAGCTGCGCGGCCGCGCGCAGTTCTTCGTAGCGCACGCCGTTCTGCAGCAGCTCCCACTGGCCGCCTTCCGGCTTGCCTTCGATGTGCACGGGCTTGCTGCCCGCGCGGCGCAGCCGCTGCGCGACCGGCAGGATCTTGTCGCCCGGCAGCGGGCCGGTGAGGCGGATCGGCACGATGCAGTCGATCCGGCGATCGACGATCGCGGGCGGCGCCGACGAGACCGTCGTCGCGGCCGGCATCACCGGTTCGGTCGGCTCGGCCGGTTCGGCCGCCGCGTCATGCGTGGCGGCGGGCACGGCCTCTTCGCCGGCAGCCGGTTCGCTCGATTCGGCCGACGTGTCGACGCCCGTCGCCTCTGCCTGCAGGTCGGCCGGCGTATCGGCCGGCGCGGCCCCGCCGAACGTCGGCTCGACGCGCGCGGTTTCGGCCGCCGCCGTCGCCGCCGCGACCGGCGCCGCGGGCTCGCGGCGCACCGGCTGACGCACCGGCTCGATGAACGGCAACTCTTCGTCGCGCTCGGGGCGGTTCATCGCCTCGGCCGCTTCTTCCGGCATCGGGCGCGGCATCCTGCGCCGCACTTTCGCGCCCTGCCATGCGTTGTAGACCACGACGCCGCCCACCACGACGGCGCCCGCGCCGATCAAACCGAGTGTCAACTCGTCCATGCACGCTCCATCAGCAATTCTTTTTCGTCAGGACCGCGAACGGGCGCCCATGCGCCGCGCGAACGCGGTCCGGTTTCGTCAAACGTCAATTCTGGGCAAAACCCGCGGCGGTTTCCATGTCCACTGCAACGATCCGCGACACGCCCTGTTCCTGCATCGTCACGCCGATCAGTTGCTGCGCCATTTCCATCGCGATCTTGTTGTGCGAGATGAACAGGAACTGCGTCTTGTCGGACATCGCGCGCACGAGATTCGCGAAACGCTCGGTGTTCGCGTCGTCCAGCGGCGCGTCGACCTCGTCGAGCAGACAGAACGGCGCCGGGTTCAGCTGGAACATCGCGAACACCAGCGCGGTCGCGGTCAGCGCCTTTTCGCCGCCCGACAGCAGGTGAATCGTCGCGTTCTTCTTGCCGGGCGGCTGCGCCATCACCTGCACGCCGGCATCGAGGATCTCGTCGCCCGTCATGATCAGCTTCGCCTGGCCGCCGCCGAACAGGCGCGGGAACAGGTCGCTGAAATGACGATTGACCTCGTCGAAGGTACCCTGCAGCAGCGTGCGGGTTTCCTGGTCAATCTTGTGGATCGCATCCTCAAGCGTCGTGATCGCGTCGATCAGGTCGGCCGATTGCGCGTCGAGGAACACCTTGCGCTCGCTCGCGGCCTTCAGCTCGTCGAGCGCGGCCATGTTCACCGGGCCGAGCGCGTTGATCGCGTTGTTCAGGCGCGTGACTTCGCCCTGCAGGTACGACGGCTTCAGATCCGGCGTGAGCTTCGCGGCCAGCGCGGCCTCGTCGACCTCGGCGGTCGCGAGCTGCTCGGCGAACTGCTCGACGGACAGGCGCGCGGCCTGCTCCTTCAGTTGCAGCTCGGTGATGCGGTCGCGCAGCGGCTGCAGCGAACGCTCGGCGACGAGCCGCTGCTCGTCCGACGCGCGCAGCTTCGCGGTCAGGTCGTCGAGCTCGATCCGCGCGGCCTGCAGCGCCTCTTCCTTCACCGCGCGAATCTCGAGCGCGTCCTGCAGGCCGGTGTGCGCGGTCTGCTCGTTGATCGTCTCGAGTTCGGCGCGCGCGTCTTCCAGCGACGCGGCGACGCGCTCGCTCTGTTCGTGCGCCACCTGGATCGTGCGCTTGAGCTCGTCGATCCGGGTCACCGCATTGCGGGCGGCGAAGCGCGCGTCGTTCGCGCCGCGCTCCAGGTCGCGCGCTTCCTGACGCGCCTGCGTCAGCGATTCGTCGAGCGACTCGAACGCGAGCTGGTTGTCCTCGAAACGCGCCTGCAGTTCGGCGAGCTCGCCGTCGAAGCGCTCGAAATTCGCTTCCGATTCCGCGCGCAGCGCACGCTGCTCTTCGATCTGCGCGCCGATTTCCTCGAGCTCCTCGCGGATCTGCGTGCTGCGCTGCGTATAGCGTTCATGCGCCTGCGCGAGCTTCAGCACGTCCATCTGCAGCGCATGCACGCGCTGCGTCGCCCGTTCGGCCTGGGCCCGGACGTCGCCGAGCGCCTGCGTGGCCTGCGTGTGCGCGGCTTCCGCCCGCACGGCGGCCGTGCGCGCCTCGTCGGCGAGCAGCGCCTGCGCCCGCACCTGGCGCGCCAGGTTCTCGATTTCCTGCTGGCGGGCCAGCATCCCGGCCTGCTCCGAATCGGCGGCGTACAGCTGCACGCCGACACGCGTGACGATATGGCCGGCCTTGACGACGAACGCGCCGCCTGCCGGCAGCTGCGTGCGCGTCGCGAGCGCCTGCGCGACGTCGTCGGCGACATAGACGTTGCCGAGCCAGTCGTTCAGCACCGCGCGGATGCCCGCGTCGTCGATGCGCACGAGCGACAGCACCGGCCGCAGCCCGGCCACCGCGGCAGGCGGCTCACCGGCCGCGGGCGGCGCGTAGAACGCGAGCTTCGCGGGCGGCGCATCGCTCGCGAAGGCCTTCACCCAGTCGAGATTCGATACTTCGAGCGCGGCGAGACGCTCGCGCAGCACGGCCTCGAGCGCCGCTTCCCAGCCGGCCTCGACGTGCAGCTTCTTCCACAGACGCGGCAGCGCGCCGAGCTCGTGCTTGTCGAGCCACGGCTGCACCTTGCCTTCGGTCTGCACGTTCTCCTGCAGTTGCTTCAGCGCGGCGAGGCGCGCTTCGAGCTGGTGGATCTGCGCGGCTTCAGCCTGCACGCGCTCCTGCGCGGCGCGGCGTTCACCGTCGAGACGCGGCACCGTTTCCTGCGCGTCCGCCAGGCGCGCCTGGGCTTCCGCGAGGATCTCTTCCTGTTCGGCCAGCTGCATGCGCAGCTCTTCGAGTTGCGTCTCGTCCGGCGCGTCGAGCCCGCCCGCTTCGCTCTTCAGGCGCTCGTGGCGCTGCTGAAGCTGCTGGAGCTGCTGGTCGGCGTTGCGCTGATGCGCGGCTTCGAGCTTCAGCGACTGCTCGGTCTGCGCGATCCGCGCGCGCTCGTCGTTGAGCTGCGCCTGCGCGTCGCGCCACTTCGCTTCGAGCGCCGGCAGCGCATCGTGCTTCGCGGCCGCGTTGTCCTCGGCGAGCGCGGCCTTTTCGTCGGCCATCGCGCGCGCCTCTTCGGCTTCCTCGAGCTCGTCCTGCGACTTCTCGGCCTGCGCGCGCCACTGCTCGCGCTGCGCGTTGAGGGCGGCGATCTGCGCCTGCACGCGGTTGCGCGATTCGACGATGAACTTGATCTCGGCTTCGAGGCGGCTCACCTCGGCATTCGCCTCGTAGAGCGCACCCTGCGCGCCCTGCATCGCGTCGCTCGCCGAGTAATGCGCGACGCGCAGCGTCTCGAGCTGCGCCTCGACTTCGCGCAGCTTCGCCGTCTGCGCCTCGAGGTCGATCTGCGCCTGTTCGATCGCGCGCTGCTGCTTCTGCTGCTCGCCGGCCGCCTCGTTCTTGCGCAGCAGCCACAAGAGGCGCTGCTTCTCCTCGCCGTCGGCGACGAGTTCCTTGTACTTGGTCGCGACCACCGCCTGCGCCTCGAGCTTCTCGAGGTTCGCGCCGAGTTCGCGCACGATGTCCTCGACGCGCGTCAGGTTCTCGCGCGTGTCGTGCAGGCGGTTCTCGGTTTCGCGGCGGCGTTCCTTGTACTTCGACACGCCGGCGGCCTCCTCGAGGAACACGCGCAGCTCTTCGGGCTTCGCCTCGATGATCCGCGCGATCATGCCCTGCCCGATGATCGCGTACGCACGCGGGCCGAGGCCGGTGCCGAGGAAGATGTCCTGGATGTCGCGGCGGCGCGCCGGCAGGTTGTTGATGTAGTAGCTCGACGTGCCGTCGCGCGTCAGCACGCGCTTGACGGCGATCTCGCCGTACTGGCCCCACTGCCCGGCCGCGCGGCCGTCGGAGTTGTCGAAGATCAGTTCGACGCTGGCCCGGCTGCCGGGCTTGCGGGCGGTCGAACCGTTGAAGATCACGTCCTGCATCGATTCGCCGCGCAGCTCGGACGCGCGCGACTCGCCGAGCACCCAGCGCACGGCATCGATGATGTTGGACTTGCCGCATCCGTTCGGGCCGACCACGCCGACGAGCTGGCCCGGAACCTGGAAATGCGTGGGATCGACGAAGGATTTGAAGCCAGCGAGTTTGATCGAGCTCAGACGCACGGCGGTATCGGATGTGAAGAAGGTGTGAAACGGACGGGGCCGCACGGCGCGGGGCCGGAGAGCCCCTGCGCGCCACGCGCCCCGGAATTCAAAAACGGGGCCGCGCGCATCCCGCGTTGGCCCCGCAAACGGCTTCCATCATACCATCGCGCGTGCGCCGTCCCGACCGTCGCCGGGTTTGCCCGGTGCCGGCGCGGCACGATGGACCCGGCTCGACAGCAGCGTCGCCAGCACGATGCACGCGCCGCCCGCCCACTCGCGCGCGGTCGGCAACTCGTTCGCGAACACCCACGCCGACAGCGCGGTGATCACGATCTCGAACAGCATGATGATCGACGCGCGGTTCGCCGGCACGCGCGCGAGGCCGTACTGGACGAGCAGGTTGTTCGACGCCATCGTCACGCCGATCGCGGCGATGATCAGCGCGGCCACGCCGAGCTGGCCGCTCGCCGGCACGGCCGGCAGCCCTTCGAACAGCGACGCGATCGCGCCGAACACCGCCGCGCCGCCGAACAGCGTCGCGGTGCGCATTTCCGCGCGCATCTCGGGGAGCTCGCGGCTCGCCTTGATCACGAGCACGTTGCTCATCGCGAAGCTCAGCCCGGCGGCGAGACCGGCCCATTCGGCCGGGTTGGCCGGCAGCGGCAAGCCGAGCTTCGGCGACCACAGCATCAGCATCGCGCCGCCGATCGACAGCGCCGCCAGCCCCGCGCCGGCCCAGGTCAGCCGTTCGCGCAGCAGGAAGTGCGCGTAGATCGCGGTCCAGGCCGGGGTCAGGTAGAACAGCAGCATCACCCGCAGCACCTCGCCGTGGATCGTGCCCCATACGAACCCGAGGTTCGTCACGCCGGCCGTCACCGCGATGCCCGGCAGCACCCAGTGCCAGCGCAGCGTCGCGATCGTGCGGTGGCGCGCGACGATCACGAACAGGAACGCGACGAGGCTCGTCAGCGCGCTCGCCAGCGTGCCCGTCACGCCGAGCGACGCGAGGATCCGCAGCGGATACCAGATCAGGCCCCATACCGACGCGCCGATCAGGATGGCCAGCGTCGGCAGACTGCCGCGTACCGCGTTGTTCATTTGGTTCGATACCCTTTATTCGACCGGCCCGGCCGCCGTTCCGGCAGGCCGTGACCGCATTCCGTCACGCTATAATCGTCCGCTGCGACCCGCGCGCCCGACGCGCCCGTTCGCAGCCGCGCGGCGCGCCCGCCGCTTCTTTCGCTCCAACCGGCCGCGATGGCCGCTTCGCCCGTGAACCCTCGACTCGACTCGCTCCAGCCCTATCCCTTCGAAAAGCTGCGCGCCCTGTTCAAGGACGTGACGCCTTCCGGCGACCTCAAACCGATCAGCTTCGGCATCGGCGAGCCCAAACACGCGACGCCGGCGCTGATCCGCGACGCCGTGGTGGCCGCGCTCGACGGCCTCGCGTCGTACCCGGCCACCGCCGGCTCGGACGCGCTGCGCACGTCGATCGCGCACTGGCTCGAGCGCCGCTACGGGCTGCCGGCGGTCGATCCGGCCACGCAGGTGCTGCCGGTGTCGGGCTCCCGAGAGGCGCTGTTCTCGCTCGCGCAGACGGTGATCGACGCGCGCCCGGCCGCGGACGGCAAGAAGGCGATCGTACTCTGTCCGAATCCTTTCTATCAAATTTACGAAGGCGCGGCGCTGCTGGCCGGCGCCGAACCCTATTTCGCGAACAGCGACCCGGCCCGCAACTTCGCGTGCGACTACGCGGCCGTGCCCGATGAAGTCTGGGCGCGCACGCAGCTGCTGTACGTGTGCTCGCCCGGCAACCCGACGGGCGCCGTGCTGACGCTCGACGACTGGCGCGAGCTGTTCGCGCTGTCCGACCGCCACGGTTTCGTGATCGCGTCCGACGAGTGCTATTCGGAAATCTATTTCGATGAAGCGGCGCCGCCGCTCGGCGGCCTCGAGGCCGCGCACCGCCTCGGCCGCGGCTTCGAGCGGCTCGTGATGCTGTCGAGCCTGTCGAAGCGCTCGAACGTGCCGGGCATGCGTTCGGGCTTCGTCGCCGGCGACGCCGCGCTGCTGAAGCAATTCCTGCTGTACCGCACGTACCACGGCGCCGCGCTGTCGCCGGTCTGGCAGCACGCGAGCATCGCCGCGTGGAACGACGAGGCGCACGTGCGCGAGAACCGCGCGCTGTACCTGCAGAAATTCAATACGGTCACACCGATGCTCGCCGACGTGATCGACGTGAAGCTGCCCGACGCCGCGTTCTACCTGTGGGCCAACGTGTCGCGCACCGGCCTGTCGGACACCGAGTTCGCCCGCCGCCTGTACGCCGACTATAATGTGACGGTTCTGCCCGGCTCGTACCTGGCGCGCGATGCGCACGGCACGAACCCGGGCCGCGATTTCATCCGGATCGCGCTCGTCGCGGGCACCCCCGAATGCGTCGAGGGCGCGCAACGCATCGTCGATTTCTGCCGCGCTCTCGCGCGGTAAGACGTCCATCCCGATCAATTCCATCCATCTCCTGCGAAAACGAACATGTCGCAACAACTTCAGCAAATCATCGATACCGCCTGGGAAAACCGCGCCGAGCTGTCGCCGAAGGCCGCGCCCGCCGACGTCCGCGAAGCCGTCGCTCACGCGATCGAGCAACTCGACAAGGGTGCACTGCGCGTCGCCGAGAAAATCGACGGCAACTGGACGGTCCACCAGTGGCTGAAGAAGGCCGTGCTGCTGTCGTTCCGCCTGGAGGACAACGCGCCGATGCCGGCCGGCGGCTACTCGCAGTTCTACGACAAGGTGCCGTCGAAGTTCGCGAACTACACGGCCGAAGACTTCGCCGCGGGCGGCTTCCGCGTCGTCCCGCCGGCCATCGCGCGCCGCGGCTCGTTCATCGCGAAGAACGTCGTGCTGATGCCGTCGTACACCAACATCGGCGCGTACGTCGACGAAGGCACGATGGTCGACACGTGGGCCACGGTCGGTTCGTGCGCGCAGATCGGCAAGAACGTGCACCTGTCGGGCGGCGTCGGCATCGGCGGCGTGCTCGAGCCGCTGCAGGCGAACCCGGTCATCATCGAGGACAACTGCTTCATCGGCGCGCGCTCGGAAGTCGTCGAAGGCGTGATCGTCGAGGAAAACTCGGTGATCTCGATGGGCGTGTACCTCGGCCAGAGCACGAAGATCTACGATCGCGAGACGGGCGAAGTCAGCTACGGCCGCATCCCGGCCGGCTCGGTCGTCGTCGCCGGCAACCTGCCGTCGAAGGACGGCTCGCACAGCCTGTACTGCGCGGTGATCGTCAAGAAGGTCGACGCGAAGACGCGTGCGAAGGTCGGCCTGAACGAGCTGCTGCGAGGCGACTGATGGCGAAGCCGCACACCGTGGTCGTCTACGGCATTCCGAACTGCGACACCGTGAAGAAGGCCCGCGTGTGGCTCGACGATCACGGCGTCGAATTCGAGTTCCACGATTTCAAGAAGCTCGGCGTCAGCGCACCGCTGATCGAAGACTGGCTGAAGGACGTGTCGCTCGACGCGCTCGTGAACAAGCGCGGCACCACGTGGCGCGGCCTGGACGACGCGATGAAGGCGGCTGCCGAAACGAAGACCGGCGCGGTCGCACTGATGATCCACAAGCCGTCGGTCATCAAGCGCCCCGTGCTCGTCGTCAACGGCCGCGTGAAATCGCTCGGCTTCGTGGCCGATCAATACGCGGCGCTGTTTGCCGCATAGGGTTGCCCGCGCTGCGCCCACGGGCGCCGCCCTGTCGCTGCCGGCCACCGCGCCGGCATTTTTTATCGAAAGTGGTCCGAACCATGTCCGCCACCCTAGCCCTTACCGAACAGCTGATCGCCCGCGCGTCCGTGACGCCCGACGACCAGCACTGCCAGCAGATCATGACCGAGCGCCTCGCCGCGCTCGGCTTCGAATGCGAGACCATCGCGTCGCACGGCGTGACCAACCTGTGGGCCGTCAAGCGCGGCACCGATGGCCGCGACGGCAAGCTGCTCGCGTTCGCGGGCCACACCGACGTCGTGCCGACCGGCCCGCTCGAACAGTGGACCTCGCCGCCGTTCATCCCCGCCCATCGCGACGGCAAGCTGTACGGCCGCGGCGCGGCCGACATGAAGACGTCGCTCGCGGCGTTCGTCGTCGCGTCCGAGGAATTCGTCGCGGCCCATCCCGACCATCGCGGCGCGATCGCGTTCCTGATCACGAGCGACGAGGAAGGCCCGGCCACCGACGGCACCGTGAAGGTCGTCGAACTGCTGCAGGCACGCGGCGAACGCCTCGACTACTGCATCGTCGGCGAGCCGACGTCGACCACCGAGCTCGGCGACGTCGTCAAGAACGGCCGCCGCGGGTCGATGTCCGGCGAACTGGTCGTCAAGGGCGTGCAGGGCCACATCGCGTATCCGCACCTCGCGAAGAACCCGATCCACCTGCTCGCGCCGGCGCTCGCCGAGCTCGCCGCCGAGCAATGGGACGCCGGCAACGAATACTTCCCGCCGACCACCTGGCAGGTGTCGAACCTGCACGCCGGCACCGGCGCGACCAACGTGATCCCCGGCCACGCCGACCTGCTGTTCAACTTCCGCTTCTCGACCGCGAGCACCGTCGAAGGCCTGCAGGCCCGCGTGCACGCGATCCTCGACAAGCACGGCCTCGAATACACGCTGAAGTGGTCGGTGAGCGGCCTGCCGTTCCTCACGCCGCGCGGCGAACTGTCGGGCGCGCTGGAACACGCGATCCGCACCGAAACCGGCATCACGACCGAGCTGTCGACGACGGGCGGTACGTCGGACGGCCGCTTCATCGCGCGCATCTGCCCGCAGGTGATCGAATTCGGCCCGCCGAACGGCAGCATCCACAAGATCGACGAGCACATCGAGGTGCGCTTCGTCGACCCGCTGAAGAACGTGTACCGACGCGTGCTCGAACAACTGATCGCCTGACGGAGCCTCGCATGACGACACCTTTTGCCACAGTCCGCGATCTGCTGCGCTACGCGGTCACGCGCTTCTCGAAAGCGAAGCTCGCGTTCGGCCACGGTTCCGACAACGCGTACGACGAAGCGGCCTACCTCGTGCTGCATACGCTCGATTTGCCGCTCGACACGCTCGAGCCGTTCCTCGACGCGCGCCTGTTGCCCGACGAAATCGCGGCCGTGCTCGCGGTGATCGAACGACGCGCGACCGACCGCGTGCCGGCCGCGTACCTCACGCATGAAGCGTGGATGCACGGCCACCGCTTCTATGTCGACGAACGCGTGATCGTGCCGCGCTCGTTCATCGGTGAACTGCTCGACGACGGACTGCAACCGTATGTCGCCGACCCCGAGCAGGTCGGCGCGGTGCTCGAACTGTGCACCGGCTCCGGCTGCCTCGCGATCCTCGCGGCGAGCGCGTTCCCGAACGCCGAGATCGACGCGGTCGACCTGTCGGACAAGGCGCTCGAAGTCGCGGCAATCAACGTGCGCGACTACGGCCTCGAAGACCGCATCGGGCTGCACCGCGGCGACCTGTACGCACCGTTGCCCGCGTTCCGCACCGACCCCGACTCGCGCTACGACGTGATCCTGACGAACCCGCCGTACGTGAACGCCGCGTCGATGGCCGCGCTGCCGCCCGAATACCGGCACGAGCCGGAGATGGCGCTCGCCGGCGGCGACGACGGGATGGACATCGTGCGACGTATCGTCGCCGAAGCGCACCGCTGGCTGCATGACGACGGCGTGCTCGTCGTCGAGATCGGCAACGAGCGCGAGCACGTCGAAGCGGCATTCGGCGGCCTCGAGCTCACGTGGCTGCCCACCAGCGCGGGCGACGACGCCGTGTTCCTGATCCAGGCGTCGGACCTGCCGCGCAAGGCCTGAGCGTTCCCGGCCCACCCGCCGTGCGGCGCACCACTGCGCTGCACGGTTGGGTAAGATGCGCGTAGGCGGCCGCCCGGCCGCACGACCTGCGGAATCCCCTCGGGAGTCCGCTCGGGAGTCCTTTACGCGCCCATGACCCTCGACTGGCTACATCTCGGCACCCTGATCCTGACCGTCCACGTGCTCGGGATCGTCGCGGCGTGCCACGCAATCATGAACACGCGCACGTCGCAAGGCGCGATCGCGTGGGCCGTCTCGCTCACGGCCATGCCGTACCTGACGCTCGTCCCGTACCTGTTCCTCGGCCGCAGCAAATTCTCCGGCTACGTCGACGCCCGGCGCCACGAGCTGGAAATGTTGCGCACGCACACACCGCGCTCGCCGTGGCGCACCACCGACGCGACCGACGGGCCCGCCGCCGACGCACTCGGCCAGGCTGCCGTACTCGCGCTCACGCGGCTCGGCGGCATGCCGTTCCTCGGCGGCAATTCGGTGCGCACGCTCGTGAACGGCGACGCGACGTTCTCCGCCATCCTGTCGGCGATCGACGCCGCGCGCGACTACGTGCTCGTCCAGTTCTTCATCGTGCGCGACGATGCGCTCGGCCGGATGATGCGCGATGCGCTGCTTGCGCGCGCGGCGGCCGGCGTGCGCTGCTGCCTGCTGTACGACAGCATCGGCAGCTTCGACCTGCCGCACAGCTACGTCGACGCATTGCGCCGGGGCGGCGTCGAGGTCCATCCGTTCGCGACCAACCGGAAATTCGTCAACCGCTTCCAGCTGAACTTCCGCAACCATCGCAAGATCGTCGTCGTCGACGGCAATCGCGCGTTCGTCGGCGGCCACAACGTCGGCGTCGAATATCTCGGCGCGAAGCCGCGCCTGTCGCCATGGCGCGACACCCACATCGAGATACGCGGCCCCGTGGTGGCGAGCATCCAGTACGTGTTCGCCGAAGACTGGCACTGGGCGACGCAGAAGCTGCCGCCCATCGCGCTGCCGCCGCCCGCGCAGCCCGGCGACGGCATGCACTGCCTCGCGGTGCCGATGGGGCCGGCCGACAAGCAGGAAACCGGCTCGCTGTTCTTCGTCGAATCGATCAATGCCGCCCGCGAGCGGGTCTGGATCACCACCCCGTACCTGGTTCCGGACGAAGCCGTGGTTTCCGCGCTGAAGCTCGCCGTGATGCGCGGCGTCGACGTGCGCATCCTGATCCCGAGCCGGCGCGATCACTACGTCGTGTTCGAGGCGTCGAAGCTCTACGCGCGCGACCTCGTCGATGCCGGCGTGAAGGTGTTCCGCTACCGGCCCGGCTTCCTGCACCAGAAAGTCGTGCTGATCGACCGCATCGCGGCGGCGATCGGCAGCGCGAATCTCGACAACCGCTCGTTCCGCCTCAATTTCGAGGTCATGGTCATGACCGTCGACCGCGCGTTCGCCCACGAAGTGGAGGCGATGCTCGATGCCGACTTCGCGCAGGCCTACGAGGTCGATGCGGACGAATACCGGCAGTCGCCCGCCTGGCGGCGCATCGCGATGCACGTCGCGCGGCTGTTCGCGCCGATCCTTTGACGGCCAGCGCGAGCCGCCCCCGCACGATCCGCATCGGCGCGGCGCACGCCGCCCTGCGCCGTCACAGCAGCTTGTCGATGTCCGCGGCGATTTCGTCGGGCTTGGTGGACGGCGCGTAGCGCTTGACGATCCGCCCTTCGCGGTCGATCAGGAATTTCGTGAAATTCCACTTGATCGCCTTGAGGCCGAGAATGCCGGGCGCCGCGTCGGTCAGATAACGATACAGCGGATGCGCATGGTCGCCCTTCACGTCGATCTTCGCGAACATCGGAAACGTGACGCCGTAGTTGCGTTCGCAGAACGCGCCGATCTGCGCGGCGTCCCCCGGCTCCTGCTTGCCGAACTGGTTGCACGGGAAGCCGAGCACGAAGAAACCGCGCGCCGCGTACTGGTCGTACAGCTTCTGCAGACCCGCGTACTGCGGCGTGAAACCGCACTCGCTCGCGGTATTGACGATCAGCAGCACCTTGCCGCGATACGCGTCGAGCGATACCGGCGCACCGGCGAGCGTCTCTGCGCTGAACGAATACAGGGTGGACATCGGGCACTCCTTTTACGAAACCGGATCGACGTGGAGTCTAGGCGAAATTGCGCCGTTGCGGCATCCGCCGGACGGCCGATGCCCGGCGTGACCGGCGCGCAGTCTAGAATAGCGGTTTTGGCCAGCCATTTCCGCCGTGATCCGTTTCAATCAGTTCAGCCTTGCGCGCGGCACGAAGCCGCTGTTCGAGTCGACCTCGTTCGTGCTCAATCCCGGCGAGAAAGCCGGCCTGATCGGCGCGAACGGCGCCGGCAAGTCGACGCTGTTTTCCGTCCTGCGCGGCGAGCTGCACTCGGACGCCGGCGATTTCTCGATGCCGCCGTCGTGGCGGATCGCCCACGCGTCGCAGGAAACGCCCGCGGTCGACCGCTCGGCGCTCGACTACACGCTCGACGGCGATACCGCGCTGCGCGAGATCGAGGCCCGCATCGCCGCCGCATCGGCCGCGCATGACGGCGCCGCCGAAGCCGACGCGCACGCGGCGTTCGCCGATGCCGACGGCTACACCGCGCCGGCCCGCGCCGAAGCGCTGCTGCTCGGCCTCGGCTTCACGCTCGCGCAGACGCGCGAATCCGTCGCGAGCTTCTCCGGCGGCTGGCGCATGCGGCTGAACCTCGCGCAGGCGCTGATGTGCCGCTCCGACCTGCTGCTGCTCGACGAACCGACGAACCACCTCGACCTCGATGCGATCGTCTGGCTCGAAGACTGGCTGCATCGCTACCCCGGCACGCTCGTCGTGATTTCGCACGACCGCGAATTCCTCGATTCGATCTGCAACGTCACGCTGCATCTGGAAAACCGCCAGGTGAAGCGCTACGGCGGCAACTACTCGCAGTTCGAAGTGCTGCGCGCGCAGCAACTGGCGCTGCAGCAAAGCGCGTACGAAAAGCAGCAGAAGACGATCGAGCACCTGCAGAGCTTCGTCGACCGCTTCAAGGCCAAGGCGACCAAGGCCAAGCAGGCGCAAAGCCGGATGAAGGCGCTCGAGAAGATGGAGCTGATCGCGCCCGCGCACATCGCGTCGCCGTTCACGTTCGAATTCCGCACGCCCGATGCCGCGCCGAACCCGATGATGGTGATGGAGGACGTCCGCTGCGGCTACCATGCCGACGACGGAACGGACATCCCGATCGTCGAGCGCGTCGCGCTGTCGATCCAGAACGGCCAGCGCATCGGCCTGTTGGGCGCGAACGGCCAGGGCAAGTCGACGCTGATCAAGACGCTGGCCGGCACGCTCGCACCGCTGTCGGGGCACGTGCGCGACGGCAAGGGGCTGACGATCGGCTATTTCGCGCAGCACCAGCTCGAAACGCTGCGCGAGGACGACTCGCCGCTCGCGCATCTGGCGCGGCTCGCGCCCGACACGCGCGAGCAGGAATTGCGCGACTTCCTCGGCGGCTTCAATTTCTCGGGCGACATGGCGACGAGCCCGGTCGGGCCGTTCTCGGGCGGCGAAAAAGCCCGCCTCGCGCTGGCGCTGATCATCTGGCAGAAGCCGAACCTGCTGCTGCTCGACGAACCGACGAACCACCTCGACCTCGAAACGCGCCACGCACTGACGATGGCACTCGCGCAGTTCGAAGGCACGCTGATCCTCGTGTCGCACGATCGCCACCTGCTGCGCGCGACGACCGACCAGTTCATGCTGGTCGCGAAGCACCGGCTGCAGCCGTTCGACGGCGACCTCGACGACTACCGCGACTGGCTGCTGCAGCACGCGGCCGAGCAGCGCGCGGCCGCCAAGGCCGACAGCGCGGCCGCCGCGGGCGCCGATCCGGGCGTCAACCGCAAGGATCAGAAGCGCCAGGCGGCCGAGGAACGCCAGCGGCTGTCGCAGCTGAAGAAGCCGCTGCAGAACCGCATCACGAAGCTCGAAAAGGAAATGGAAACGCTGCACGCTCAGAAGGCGCGCCTCGATGCGTTCGTCGCCGATCCGGCCAGCTACGAGGCCGCGCGCAAGACGGAGCTGACCGAGGCGATTCGCAAGCTCGGCGAGGTCAACACCCGGCTCGAGACGGTCGAGGCGGACTGGCTCGCCGTGCAGGAAGAACTCGAGCAGATCGGCTGAGCGCGGCCGCCGGCGCGCCATCAGCCGATGATCGCTTCATCGGTGGTGCAGCGCGTCGGGGCGTCACCGCCCCACGAATCCGCCCGGCCGCGCCGCATCCGGAAACGATAAGGCCGGGCGCGCTGGCCCGGCCTCGTTTTCATTGCGTTTGACGTAGTTGCCCGGCCCGTCGGCCGGCCGCGCGAGCCGCTCAGCGGCGCGGCAGCGTGTCGCGCGGCATCTGCTCGTCGTCGCCCATCAGGTGCCGGCGTCCTTTGATCGGCCGGCGGATCGCCGCAGCGACTTCCGCTTCTGTCACATCCTCGGATACGACCTTGCGCGCCAGGCGCCCTTCTTCGTCGATCCATTCGACGATCCGGCATCCGCCGCCCCACGGCTGGCGAATCGGCTCCGACACGCGGCAGCCGCGCAGGTTGTAAAGGCGTCCGCCAGGCGCTTCCCCGTACGATTTCAACATAGGTTCCCTTCGCATTGCGCGGTTCGACAATCCGGCAAAGGATAGGGAAAAGCGATGTCCGGCGGGTTACAGCAGCCTACATATTCTTTACAGCGAATTACGCGACAGATCGCCGGGCGATGTACGGTCCGCGCGCGGGCCCGCGCCGCTCATTCAAGATCGCGCACGCGGTCGATCGCCTGCTCGAGCCGCTCGACGGCCATCACGTTCAGCCCTTCGATCGGCTGTTTCGGCGCATTCGCCTTCGGAATCAGCGCGGACGTGAAGCCGAGCTTCGCCGCTTCGCGCAGCCGTTCCTGCCCGCGCGGAGACGGCCGGATCTCGCCCGCCAGCCCCACCTCGCCGAACACGATCAGCCCTTTCGGCAGCGCCTTGTTGCGCATCGACGAGTGAATCGCCAGCAGCACCGCGAGGTCGGCGGCCGGCTCGGTGATCTTCACGCCGCCCACCGCATTGAGGAACACATCCTGATCGAAGGCCGCGATGCCCGCGTGGCGGTGCAGCACCGCGAGCAGCATCGCGAGCCGGTTCTGTTCGAGGCCGACCGCGAGCCGGCGCGGGTTCGGCACGTGCGCGGTATCGACCAGCGCCTGGATTTCGACGAGCAGCGGGCGCGTGCCTTCCTGCGTGACGAGCACGCACGAACCGGGCACGACCTGCTCATGCTGCGACAGGAACAGCGCGGACGGGTTGGCTACGCCGCGCAGCCCGCGCTCGGTCATCGCGAACACGCCGAGCTCGTTGACCGCCCCGAAGCGGTTCTTGAACGCGCGCACGAGCCGGAACGACGAATGCGTGTCGCCTTCGAAGTACAGCACCGTGTCGACGATGTGCTCGAGCACGCGCGGGCCGGCCAGATTGCCCTCCTTCGTCACGTGCCCGACCATGATGATCGCGGTGCCCGACTGTTTCGCGATGCGCGTGAGCTGCGCCGCGCATTCGCGCACCTGCGCGACCGAGCCGGGCGCCGACGTGAGCGCGTCCGAATAGACGGTCTGGATCGAGTCGATGACGGCCACGTCCGGCCGCTCCGTATCGATCGCGGCCTGGATCTTCTCGAGCTGGATCTCGGCGAGCAGCTTCAGTTCGGCAGCCGGTGCGCCGCCGTCGAGCAATGCGAGCCGTTGCGCGCGCAATGCGATCTGCGCGGCCGATTCCTCGCCGCTGATATAGAGCGCGCGCCGCTCGCTCGCGATATCCGCGAGCGACTGCAGCAGCAGCGTCGACTTGCCGATGCCCGGATCGCCGCCGATCAGCACGACGCCGCCCGGCACCAGCCCGCCGCCCAGCACGCGGTCGAATTCGCCGATGCCGGTGGAGAAGCGCGGCACGTCGGCGGCCTCGATGTCGGCGAGGCGCTGCACCGGCGCCCGCTTCGCGAGCGACTGGAAGCGATGGGCGGCCGGCGACTCGGCGACCGATTCGACGAGGGTGTTCCAGGCCTGGCACGACGGGCACTGCCCCTGCCACTTCGGGGTCTGTCCGCCGCACTCGCTGCAGACGTAAACGGTTTTCTGTTTGGCCACGCGCGACGCCCTTATTCCGCTCGCACCGGCACGCGGCCGGCGACCGCGCACATCAGCTCGTAGCCGATCGTCCCGCAATGGCGCGCGACATCGTCGATCGGCAGCGCGTTGCCCCACAGTTCGACCCGCGCGCCGACGCCGGCCTGCGGGCACGGCGTCAGGTCGACGGTGATCATGTCCATCGACACGCGACCGACGATCCGCGTACGGATGCCGTCGACGATCACGGGCGTGCCTTCCGGCGCGACGCGCGGATAGCCGTCCGCGTAACCGCACGCGACCACGCCGATCCGCATCGGCGCCTGCGCGGAAAACGTCGAGCCATAGCCGATCGCCTGGCCCTTCGCGATCGTCTGCACCGCGATCAGTTCGGACGCGAGCGTCATCGCCGGCTTCAGCCCGGTATCCGCGATATCGGACGACAGCCCGGACGGCGACGCGCCATACAGGACGATCCCCGGCCGCACCCAGTCGAAGTGCGTATCCGGATGCCACAGCACGGCCGCCGAATTCGCGAGGCTGCGCGCGCCGGCGATGTTTTCCGCGCCGCGCTCGAACGTCGCGAGCTGCTCGGCGACGCCTCGCTCGTTGTCCGCGTCCGAAAAATGGGTCATCAACGTGATCTGGCCGATGCCGGGGCACGCGCGGGCGCGCTCCCACGCGGCGCGGTATTTCTCCGGCACGTAACCGAGCCGGTTCATCCCGCTGTTCATCTTGAGCTGCACGTTGACGGGCTTCGACAGCCGCGCCGTTTCCAGCATCCGCATCTGCTCGTCGTTGTGGACGGTCGTGGTCAGGCTGTAGCGGTCGATCACGTCGATGTCGGTCGAGCGGAAGAAGCCTTCGAGCAGCAGGATCGGGCCGGCCCAGCCGAGCTCGCGCAGCTTCACGGCCTCGTCGAGGTCGAGCAGGCCGAAGCCGTCGGTGCCGCGCAGGCCCGGAAACACGCGGGCGAGACCGTGGCCGTACGCGTTGGCCTTGACGACCGCCCAGACCTTGGACGGGCCGGCAAAGCGGCGGACGACGGAGAGATTGTTCGCGAGAGCGGCGGTGTGGATGGTGGCGGAGATCGGGCGCGGCATGGGAAATTTACGTAAAGACGCTTGCGAATCATCAGCTTACCGCGCCTTTTGAGCACCGAAGCCGACAATTTGCGGAACGATCGGGGAATCTTGCTAGTCCGAATTCGCGTATTTTCATGTTATAAAGCCGTGCGCACAACCCATTTCGAACGGAATAAGCCGATCGCATACCAGGCGGCCTACGCGGCCCTGCCGCAGCGACGAAAGCATCGCATCAGATGAAAAAAGGTTTTTACACCATCATGGCCGCGCAGTTTTTCTCGTCGCTGGCCGACAATGCGCTTCTCATCGCCGCCATCGCCCTGCTGAAAGACCTCCACGCCCCCAACTGGATGACACCGCTGCTGAAGCTGTTCTTCGTGTTGTCGTATGTGGTGTTGGCGGCGTATGTCGGTGCCTTCGCGGATTCGCGCCCGAAGGGCCGCGTGATGTTCATCACCAACTCGATCAAGGTGATCGGCTGCCTGATCATGCTGTTCGGCGCCCACCCGCTGATCGCGTACGGGATCGTCGGGTTCGGCGCGGCGGCCTACTCGCCCGCCAAATACGGAATTCTCACCGAGCTGCTGCCGGCCGACCGGCTGGTCGCCGCGAACGGCTGGATCGAAGGCACGACCGTCAGCTCGATCATCCTCGGCACCGTGCTCGGCGGCGCGCTGATCAGCCCGCACATCGCGTCGCACGTGATCGCGCACACGCCCGCCTGGATCGGCACGCCGGCCGAAGCCGCGATGGCGATCATCATGGCCATCTACGTGGTCGCCGCGCTGTTCAACCTGCGCATTCCCGACACCGGCGCCCGCTACCCGAAGCAGGAACGCGGCCCGGTCAAGCTGCTCACCGATTTCGCCGACTGCTTCATGGTGCTCTGGCGCGACAAGCTCGGCCAGATTTCGCTGGCGGTCACCACGCTGTTCTGGGGCGCGGGTGCGACGCTGCAGTTCATCGTGCTGAAGTGGGCCGAGGTGTCGCTCAACATGTCGCTGTCCGAAGGCGCGATCCTGCAGGCCGTGGTCGCGGTCGGCGTCGCGGCCGGCGCGATCGCCGCGGCCGCCCGGATTCCGCTGAAGAAGTCGCTGACCGTGCTGCCCGTCGGCATCGTCATGGGCATCGCGGTGATGCTGATGGCGTTCTACACGCGCGACCTGTTCCCGTCGCACTGGGCCGTGCACTTCGGCCATCTGCGCCTGCCGTTCTACCTGATCGTCGCCTACATCTTCCTGATCGGCGTCGGCGCGCTGTCCGGCTACTTCGTCGTGCCGATGAACGCGCTGCTGCAGCATCGCGGCCACGTGCTGCTGTCGGCCGGCCACTCGATCGCGGTGCAGAACTTCAACGAGAACCTGTCGGTGCTCGTGATGCTGTGCCTGTACGCGGTGCTCGTGTGGCTCGACGTGCCGGTCGGCGTCGTGATCGTGCTGTTCGGCACGTTCGTGTGCCTGACGATGTGGCTCGTGATGCGCCGCCACCAGGCGAACCAGCGTCAGTTCGACTCGGTCGCGCTGATCGGCGAATCGCGGCACTGACGCTACACTCTCCGTTTCCGTCCGCCGGCGCCGGGCCTCGAACCGGCGCGTTGCCCTCATGACGCACCCGATACCTAACATCCTGACGATCGCCGGCTCCGATTCGGGCGGCGGCGCAGGCATTCAGGCCGATCTGAAGACGTTCTCCGCGCTCGGCGCGTACGGCGCGAGCGTGATCACCGCGCTGACCGCGCAGAACACGCGCGGCGTGACGGGCGTGCATGCGCCGGACGCCGCCTTCGTGACCGCGCAGCTCGACGCGGTGTTCGGCGACATCCGCATCGATGCAGTCAAGATCGGGATGCTCGCCAACGCGGCGATCGTGCAGGCGGTGGCCGACGCGCTGCGCCGTTACGCGCCGCGCTTCGTCGTGCTCGACACGGTGATGATCTCGAAGAGCGCGCACGCGCTGCTCGCACCCGACGCCGTCGACGCGCTGCGCGACACGCTGCTGCCGCTCGCGACGGTCGTCACGCCGAACCTGCCCGAAGCGGCCGCGCTGCTGAACGACGCACCCGCCACCACCGAAGACGAGATGGTGCGGCAAGGCCGCGCGTTGCTGCAGACGGGCGCCCGCGCGGTGCTGATGAAGGGCGGCCACCTGCCCGACGCGTCCGCCAGCCCCGACTGGCTCGTCGAAGCGACGCGCACCGTGCGGCTCGACGGCGCGCGCGTGCCGGTCAGCAATACGCACGGCACCGGCTGCACGCTGTCGTCGGCGATCGCCGCGCTGCTGCCGCAGCAGCCCGACCTCGAAAGCGCGGTACGCGAAGCAAAGACCTACCTGACCGGCGCAATTGCCGCGAGCGGGCACCTCGACGTCGGTCACGGCGTCGGCCCGGTCCATCACTTTCATCGCTGGTGGTGAGCGCCCGCTGACGCGGGGTCAGTGATCCTGCGCCGCGAACGCCTGCGCGCGCACCGGCCAGTCGTCGGGCACGACGAAACCGCGCGCCGTCTCGCGCCACGTGCCGTCACTACCCTTTTCATGGACCGCGATCAGATCAGGCGCCTGGCGCGTCGCCAGCACGGGCGGCAACGCCAGCGCGCGCGCCAGCGGCTCGGGCGCGAAACCCGCGCCGGCGGCAGCCCGCCGCGGCGCCAGCCACGCCAGTCTCGGCAACACGCTCCATGCCGCGCCGTCCCGCTGCGCGGCCGCCCACGCCGGCCACTGCGCGTGCGTCAGCCAGAAACCGCGCGGGTAATCCGGCGCGATTTCGGCGGACACCGGCGGCACCGGCGCACCGTGCGGATGGAACAGCCAGCCCTTGATGAACATCTGCGCATCGGACGGCGCGCCGTAGCCGAGCCGGGCAAAGCCGTCGTGTTCGCCGAGCCGCAACTGATGGTCGAGCAGCCGGCTGCGCTTGCGATCGAACCGGTCGACGAGATTGGGGCCGACGAAATCGGCGAGCGACGCGCCGTCGCGGACCGGCGCGCACAGATAGCACTTCACCGCAAGTTCCCAGTGCAGGCGCCGGCCGTCCGGCGCATCGACGAGAAAATCGACTTCGCCGAGCGTGCGGCCGTTGCTGCGCAGTGGCAGATTGGCCGCGACGAGCCGCAGCGACGGCCCGTGCGTCAGGAAGTACTCGAGCAGGCATTCGGCGTAGCGGCCGAGCCGGGTGGGCCGAAATCCGTCGAGCGCGCGATGCAGCGGCCCCGGCTGCGCATCGAGCGCGGCGAGCCACGCCTCGACGGCCGCTTGGCCCGCCGCATCCGGCCATGGGCACGCGAGCGGCGCGCCCGGTACCGCGGTGAGCAGGCTCGGGCTGGCCAGCAGCCAGCCCAGATCGCGCACCGCGACGTCATGCAGCGTGTCGACGAATGCGAACGCCGCGTCGCTCGTCATTGCCCGGCCGGGCCGTTCGCGTCGGCGCCTTCCGCCCGCCGGAACGTATTGCGCGCGAGGCACAGGTCGGCCCACGCCTTCGACTTGTCCTGCAGGCTGCGCAACAGATAGGCCGGGTGGTAGGTGACGATCACCGGCACGCCTTCGTACGCATGCACGCGGCCGCGCAGCGACGCGATGCTCGCGTCCGTCTTCAGCAGCGTCTGCGCCGCGAAACGGCCGAGCGCGACGATCAGCTTCGGCTTCACGAGCGCGACCTGGCGCTGCAGATACGGCTCGCAGCTCGCGACTTCGTCCGGCTCCGGGTTGCGGTTGCCGGGCGGCCGGCACTTGATCACGTTCGCGATGTAAACGTTGTCGCCGCGCTTGAGCGACAGCGACTGCAGCATGTTGTCGAGCAGCTTGCCGGCCTGGCCGACGAACGGCTCGCCCTGCTTGTCCTCGTTCTCGCCCGGCGCTTCGCCGATCAGCATCCAGTCCGCTTCGCGATCGCCGACGCCGAACACGGTGTTGGTCCGCTTCTCGCACAGACGGCACAGCGTGCAGTCGGCCACGCGGGCGGCCAGCGCATCCCAGTCGAGCGCGGCGACCGGTGCGCCGGCGGGGCGCGATTCGGCGGCCGGCACGGGCACGGATTCGCCCGGCGGCGCCGCGTCGAACCACGCGAAATCGTCGTCTGCCGCCGGCGGCGCATCGCCCGTCGGCGGCATCGTATCGGTCGATGCGGGCGATGCAGCCTGCGCGCGCGGACGATCGCCGTCGACGACACCGTGCGCCGGCGCCCGCGACTCGCGCGCCGGCAAGCCCTCGGCAGCGCCACGCGGGACCGCCGTCGGCGCATCGCCCTGCACCGGCGCATGCGCTGCACGCACCGGCCGCTCGACCGCGACGGCCGAACCGTCGTCGGCCGCCGCGGTTGGTGCGACGGCAGGCGCTTCGGCTGCCGCGCCTTCATCCGCGCGCTGCCCGCGCCGCACCCAGATCTGCGCGAGGCCCAGTTCCTCGAGCGCCGCTTCAGCCCATGCCATGCGCGTCCCCCTCGTCCTTGTTCAGCGTCAGACGCATCACGATCGCGTCCTCCCGGCTGCGATGCTTCGCCGGATAGTAGTTCTTGCGCCGGCCGATCGTCACGAAGCCGAAGCGCTCGTACAGATGGATCGCTCGCGGATTCGACGGCCGCACTTCGAGCAGCACGCCGTCGAGCCCCTCCGCGCGCGAAATGCGCACGGCCTCGCGCAGCAGCGCGAGGCCCGCGCCCGCATGCTGCGCGGCCGGCGCGACGCACAGGTTCAGCAGATGCATCTCGTCGATCACGGGCATCAGCACGCAATAGCCGACGAGCGACCCCGTCACGTGCCGCAGGCATACGCCCAGATAGCCGTTGCGCAACGAATCCTCGAAGTTGCCGCGGCTCCACGGGAACTCGTACGCGACGTGCTCGATCGCGACGACCTCGTCGAGATCGGCGTCCGTCATCGGCGCCAGATAGCGGTCGCTCAGCAGGACGCCCGTCATCCCTTCGCTCCGCCCGTCTGCGCGGCCCGTGCCGCGATGCGCTCGGCAGTCGTCTGCGCGACCTTGTCGCGCACGTACTCGGGCGCGGCCTGGTCGGCCGGCACCGCACGTCCGGCACGGAACGCACGCAGCGCCGCATGCGCGACCGCCAGTGCGTGCGGCATCGCGTCGCCGTCGATCGCGGCCGCCCGTGCGGCGGCCGGCAACTGCGCGCCGAACGCGGCAGCCGCATTGCCGGCGAGCGTGAACGGCACGTCGGGTACGCCGACGGCGCCCGGTGCGTCGAGCGACGCCGGCTGCAGCGTGCGCCAGTCGCCGATGCCGTCGTCCCACGCGAAATCCGCCCAGTACGCTTCATCCATCCGCGCGTCGAGCGCGGCGAGCACGCGGGTCGTGCCGGGTGCGCGCAGGCGCGCATGCTCGGCGCACGCGAGCAGCGTGCCGATCGGCACGACCGGCAGCCCGGCCCCGAACGCGAGGCCCTGGGTAATGCCCGTCGCGGTCCGCAGGCCGGTGAACGAGCCGGGGCCCGCGCCGAACGCGATCGCGTCGCAATCGGCGAGCGTCAGCCCCGATTCGGCGAAGAGTTCCTGGATCGCCGGCAGCACGCGCGTGCTCGACACGGCGCCCGTCGGCTCGTGACGGACCCAGGTTTGCGGGGTGGAAACGGCGTCATCGGCGTGGGCCGAGCGCAGCAGCGCGACCGAGCAGTATTCGGTCGACGTATCGATGGCGAGGAGCACTGTTTGCGTCATGGCCGACATTGTAATGCGCCGCCCCGCTCCCACGGGCGATCGGGCCCGATCTGTGCGCACGGGCGGCGTCGGCGGCGGTTTGGAAGGATCGCTCGACCCCGCGCGACGGTCCGCTTGTTAAGATCGGCCGATCTGAAACCCTTACGGAGACACCCGATGAGCGAACTCACCGCCCAATTCGACCAGGCCCAGATCGACGTCAAGCAACTGACGGAACGGCCGGGCAACCTGACCTTGCTGCGCCTGTACGCGCTCTTCAAGCAGGCGACCGACGGCGACGCGCACGGCGACAAGCCGGGTTTCACCGACATCGTCGGCAAATACAAGTACGATGCCTGGGAAGCGCTGAAGGGCACATCGCAGGATGCGGCGAAGCAGCAGTACATCGAACTCGTCGAATCGCTGAAAAACGGCACGGCGTCCTGACGGAATCGACGCCGCCGCAATCGGCAATCAAATCAGTGGCGCAGCGCAGCAAATTTCTTTATAATGCGGCCTGCGTCACCTCCCGCGCTCGGCTCGCAAGCCGTTCCGGCCCGACGCCTCGTAGCGTTAAGCTCCAATCCGGTTTAGAACCTGTCCCCTCCTGCTTCGACCCTTGCGGTCGTCAACTAGGCTGGCGGCCCCGCTCCTGAAGCGCGCCGCACCCAAAACAGCTTCTAATGCCTCATCCGCCGACGGTTCGGCGGATTGCACCCGTTTCCCGATTTGCTCGCTGAATCCGACGACTTGGGTATGCGCGATTGGCGCCGACGTTTCACCCACTGTGTTTCAAGGATTGTTATGACTTCGAGCATCAACTCCAGCCCGCTCAACGCGATCGCCGACCAGGCGCTCGGTCTCGACGACGCCGCCGCACCGGCCGCGGTCGAACCGGCGTCGGACGAGCCGAGCTTCGCGTCGCTCGGGTTGTCGCCGGAGATCGTCTCCGCGCTGCAGGCCGCCGGCTACGTGAAGCCGACGCCGGTCCAGCAGCGCGCGATTCCGGCCGGCATCGCCGGCCGCGACCTGCTGGTGTCGAGCCCGACCGGTTCGGGCAAGACCGCCGCATTCATGCTGCCCGCGATCGAACGTTTCGCGCAGCTCCAGAAGACGCAGGCGCAGCAACCGCGCGCGCCGCGTGAACCGAACCAGGGCGACCGCCGCGCGCGCCGCCCGCAACCCGTCGCGCGCCCGGGCCTGCTCGTGCTGACGCCGACCCGCGAACTCGCGATGCAGGTCACGACGGCCGCCTCGACGTACGGCAAGCACCTGAAGCGCCTGCGCACGGTCAGCATCCTCGGCGGCGTCGCGTACGGCCAGCAGCTGATGCTGCTCGCGAAGAACCCGGAAATCCTGGTTGCCACGCCGGGCCGCCTGCTCGATCACCTCGAGCGCGGCCGCATCGACCTGTCCGAACTGAAGATGCTCGTGCTCGACGAAGCCGACCGCATGCTCGACATGGGCTTCATCGAAGACATCGAAACGATCGTCGACGCCACGCCGGACACGCGCCAGACGATGCTGTTCTCGGCCACGCTCGACGGCAAGATCGGTTCGCTGACGAGCCGCCTGCTGAAGGACCCCGAGCGCATCGAGATCCAGCAGCGCCTGGAATCGCGCGCGAACATCGCGCAGACCGTCCATTACGTCGACGACCGCGATCACAAGGATCGCCTGCTCGAT
Organism: Burkholderia sp. IO2; assembly: GCF_029522185.1. NCBI lineage: Bacteria > Pseudomonadati > Pseudomonadota > Betaproteobacteria > Burkholderiales > Burkholderiaceae > Burkholderia > Burkholderia sp. IO2. The sequence continues at coordinate 49,660 of NZ_JAKWFH010000044.1, forward strand.
CACCTGCTGCGCGACGACGCGCTCGACCAGGCGATCATCTTCACGGCGACCAAGATCGATGCCGACCAGCTCGCCGGCCGTCTTGCCGACGCAGGTTTCGAATCGGCCGCGCTGCACGGCGACCTGCCGCAGGGCGCGCGTAACCGCACGATCCGTGCGCTGCGCGAGCGCCGCGTGCGCGTGCTGGTGGCCACCGACGTCGCGGCACGCGGCATCGACATCCCGGGCATCACGCACGTGTTCAACTACGACCTGCCGAAGTTCGCGGAAGACTACGTGCACCGTATTGGCCGTACCGGCCGCGCGGGCCGTTCGGGTATCGCGGTGAGCCTCGTGCACCACGCCGAGCAAGGCGCGCTCAAGCGCATCGAGCGCTTCGTGCGCTCGCCGCTGCCGGTCAACGTGATCGAAGGTTTCGAGCCGCGCAAGGCGCCCCCGCGTAACGGCGGCAACGGCGGCCGCGGCCGTCCGGGCGGCGGTAACGGCGGTCGTCGTTTCGGCGGCAAGCCGGGCGGCGGTTATGGCGGCAACGGCAACGGCCGCAGCTACGGCGGCGGCAATGGCGGCGGCTGGAGCGGCAAGCCGGGCGGCAGCCGTGACGGCGGCCCGCGTCGCGACGGTCAACGCAGCGGCGGCCCGCGCCGCAGCAATTCGGCATCGTAAGCACACCCGGGCGGCCCCGCGGCCGCCCCGCGGATCGGCGCCCTGCCCATCCAGCCAACCGGCGCATCCGCGCCGGTTTTTTTTCGCCTTGTCGAAATTTCACGATGCGGGAAATTTTTTTGTGTCGTAAAAAATCATGCTGCACGGCACAACCCGTGTGATTGCGGGATAGGAAAATGCATTTCTTATCTCGAAATGATGCAAGCAACTCATTGATTCAAAACAACTAAAAAAATCGACACTTCCCGCGATAGCCCCTGTTTCGCTCCCGACGATTTGCCTAGACTCTTATACAAGACCTCGCGGAACGGAACGCCTCGCTTCCCTCGCGAACAGCATCACCCCGTCGGATTCGGACCGTCACGCATACCTCGCATCAAGGAGCTCATCATGTCGCGTCAGCAACAGGCACAGGAACTGCAGCAGCAATGGGAAACCGATCCGCGCTGGAAGGGCATCAAGCGCGGCTACTTGGCTGAGGACGTGGTCCGCCTGCGCGGCTCGATCCCGATCGAGCACACGCTGGCCAAGCGCGGCGCGGAAAAACTGTGGAACCTCATCAACAACGAGCCGTTCGTCAACGCACTCGGCGCGCTGACCGGCAACCAGGCGATGCAGCAGGTCAAGGCCGGCCTGAAGGCCATCTACCTGTCCGGCTGGCAAGTCGCCGGCGACGCGAACGTCGCGGGCGAAATGTACCCGGACCAGTCGCTGTACCCGGCGAACTCGGTGCCGCTCGTCGTCAAGCGCATCAACAACACGCTCACGCGCGCCGACCAGATCCAGTGGTCGGAAGGCAAGAATCCGGGCGACGAAGGCTACGTCGATTTCTTCGCGCCGATCGTCGCCGATGCGGAAGCCGGTTTCGGCGGCGTGCTCAACGCGTTCGAACTGATGAAGGCGATGATCGAGGCCGGTGCGTCGGGCGTTCACTTCGAGGACCAGCTCGCGTCGGTGAAGAAGTGCGGCCACATGGGCGGCAAGGTGCTCGTGCCGACGCGCGAAGCCGTCGCGAAGCTGTCGGCCGCGCGTCTCGCGGCTGACGTGATGGGTACGCCGACCGTGCTGGTGGCCCGCACCGACGCGGAAGCCGCCGACCTGATCACATCCGACGTCGACGACAACGACAAGCCGTTCCTGACCGGCGAGCGCACGGTCGAAGGCTTCTTCCGCACGAAGCCGGGCCTCGAACAGGCGATCTCGCGCGGCCTCGCGTACGCACCGTACGCCGACCTGATCTGGTGCGAAACCGGCAAGCCGGATCTCGAGTACGCGAAGAAGTTCGCGGAAGCGATCCACAAGCAGTTCCCGGGCAAGCTGCTGTCGTACAACTGCTCGCCGTCGTTCAACTGGAAGAAGAACCTCGACGACGCGACGATCGCGAAGTTCCAGAAGGAGCTCGGCGCGATGGGCTACAAGTTCCAGTTCATCACGCTGGCCGGCTTCCATGCGCTGAACTACTCGATGTTCAACCTCGCGCACGGCTATGCCCGCACGCAGATGAGCGCATTCGTCGAACTGCAGCAGGCCGAGTTCGCGGCCGCCGACAAGGGCTTCACGGCCGTCAAGCACCAGCGCGAGGTCGGCACGGGCTACTTCGACGCGGTCACGCAGACGGTCGAGCGCGAAGCGTCGACGACCGCGCTGCACGGGTCGACCGAGGACGAACAGTTCTTCGACGGCAAGAAGGTCGCGTAACACGCCCAGGCGTGACGCCGATGCCTGCCGCGTCTCGCGCCGCCGCGGCATCGGCCACCGGAACAACAATCAGGGAGGAGACGGCAGGCGCGCGACACCGATCGCGCGACCGGCCGCGCGGCCTGCGGGCCGCCAGCAACGATGCGCGCCGGCTTCGTCCGGCGCGCCCTTTTTCTACGGTACAGCCCGCCTGGCCACGGCCGGCGCTGCCCTACCGATAGACGATCACCGGAATTTTCGTATGGGTCAGCACGCGCTGCGTCTCGCTGCCGATCAACAGGCTGCCGAGCCCGCGGCGTCCGTGGGACGCCATGAAGATCACGTCGCACCCCCCGCGTTCGGCCGCCTCGATGATGCCGAGATACGGCGACGGGTGCACGCTCGTCCACGTGTCGCACTCGACCCCGGCCGCCTGCGCGGCCGCTTCCACCTCGTCGAGATGCGCACGCGCCTCGCGCTCGCTGCGCGCGCGGAAATCGGCGGGCGGCTCGATGATCACTTCGGAAAACGGCGAGTACGGATATTGCGGCAGGCACGCGTAGGCCGTCACGCGCGCGCTGACCGCACGAGCCAGGTCGATCGCACCGTCGATCGCCTTCTGCGACAGTTCGGAACCGTCGGTTGGAACGAGGATGTGCCGGAACATCGCGCCCTCCTTCGTCAATCGCACGCCGCGCGCCGCGGCTCCAGCCGAGCCCGCCGCGACACGACGCGCATGCCTCTTACGATTGTAGTGTGCGAAATCGCGCCAGCCGCACCGCCAGCGGGTTCGCCCTCATATCGGAAACACGCGGGCGCGCGTCGCCCCCGCCTATTCGCCCCAATAACCGGGCCGCTCGTACGTGTGCTTCAGGTAATCGAGAAACAGGCGCACCCGCAGCGGCAGATGCCGGCGCTGCGGAAACACCGCGTGGATGCCGATCGGCGGCGCGGCGAACGCGTCGAGCACGCTGACGAGCCGCCCGGCCGCGATGTCCTCGCCGACTTCCCACCACGAGCGCCACGCGAGGCCATGGCCTGCGAGGCACCACTCGTGCAGCACCGCGCCGTCCGAGCATTCCATCGTGCCGTTCACGCGGATCGACACGACCTTGTCGTCCTCCTGGAACGCCCAGCCGCGCTGCTGGTTCGCGTTCGCCGCCAGGGCCAGGCAGTTGTGCCGCGCCAGTTCCGCGAGCGTGACCGGCGTGCCGCGCCGCGCGAGATATGCGGGAGACGCGACGCACACGCGGCGATTCTCGCCGAGCTTCAGCGACACCAGCGACGAGTCGGGCAGCTCGCCGAGCCGCACCGCGCAATCGAACCCTTCGTTGACGAGATCGACCATCCGGTCGGACAGGTCGAGCGTGACCGACACGTCCGGGTGCCCGACGCTGAATTCGGGCACGAGCGGTGCGACGTGCCGGCGGCCGAAGCCGGCCGGCGCGGAAATCCGCAGGTGGCCGCTCGCCTTGACGCCGCCGGCGGACACGCTCGCTTCCGCGTTCTGCATGTCGTTGATGATGCGCTGGCAATCCTCGAGGAATGCCGAGCCCTCGAACGTCAGCGTGAGCTTGCGCGTCGTGCGCACCAGCAGCTTGACGCCGAGCCGCTCCTCGAGCGCGTCGAGGCGGCGCCCGATGATCGCCGGCGCGACGCCTTCCGCATGCGCCGCCGCCGACAGGCTGCCTTTCGCCGCGACCGCGGCGAACGTTTCGATCTGTTTGAACCGGTCCATGACTCTCGGCGACGGCATCGCCGCCCTTCAAATAGCGTGAGCCGCTCAAGATTAGGTATATGAAAGTAAAAGATCAAGTGATGATTAGCGTCTTTTTTAGCACCTTCGATCACGAATAGAATCGACCCGACCTCTGAAACTGGAGCGCAAGGCTATGTCGGCCACAACGACACTCTCCTCTCCCGACGCCATTCTCTTCGACGCTTTCGGCACGTTGTTCGACGTGCGTGCCGTGCTGGCCGCGGCAGAGCAGATGTTTCCCGGTCACGGGGAACGGTTGTCGCAGCTGTGGCGACGCAAGCAGATCGAATACTCGCAGTTGCGCACGCTCGCCGATCCGGCCGGCGCCCGCTACCGCCCGTTCCGGGACATCACGCTCGATGCGCTGCGGTTCGCCGCGCGCCGGCTCGGGCTCGCGCTGAACAGCGCGGCCGAGAAGCGCTTGATGGACGAATACGCGTGCCTGTCGACCTATCCCGACACGGTGCCCGCGTTGCGCAAGCTGCGCGCGCTCGAACCGCGCCCGCCGCTCGCGATCCTGTCCAACGGCACCCCGCAGATGCTCGACATCGCGATCAAGAGCGCCGGCATGTCCGGGCTGTTCGATCGCGTGCTGTCAGCCGACACCGTGCGCGCGTACAAGCCGAGCCCGGCCGCCTACGCGCTCGGCACCGCCGCGTTCGGGGCGAACCGGCGCGGCATCGTGTTCGTGTCGTCGAACGCGTGGGACGTCGCCGGCGCCACCTGGTTCGGCTACACGACGTTCTGGCTCAACCGCACGGGCGCGCCCGCCGAGGAACTCGGCGCGCCGCCCGACGGCACGGGCACCGGCATGGCCGACCTGCTCGCCTTCCTCGCCACCCCGGCTCCGTCCGGCAAACCTGCGAACCGCACGCGCCCCGGCCCGGGTGCATGACGCTCGCAGCTGCCGCCTTCCCCCTTCACCGAAACCGCAACTGACCGACCAAGGAGATGAGACTCATGAGCACCCCGATCACGCTGCCGCAAGGCATGACGATCACCGGCGAAATCAAGCCGGGTTACGAAGCCATCCTGACGCCCGACGCGCTGGCACTCGTCGCGGCGCTGCACCGCACGTTCGAGCCGCGCCGCCAGGCGCTGCTGCAGGCGCGCGTCGAGCGGACGAAACGCCTGGACGCGGGCGAGCGCCCCGACTTCCTGGCCGAGACGAAGGCGATTCGCGAAGGCGACTGGAAGGTCGCGCCGCTGCCGGCCGACCTGCAATGCCGCCGGGTCGAGATCACGGGCCCCGTCGAGCGCAAGATGATCATCAACGCGCTGAACTCGGGCGCCGATTCGTACATGACGGACTTCGAGGATTCGAACGCGCCGAGCTGGACGAACCAGATCGACGGCCAGATCAACCTGAAGGACGCGGTCCGCCGCACGATCTCGCTCGAACAGAACGGCAAGTCGTACAAGCTGAACGACAAGGTCGCGACGCTGATCGTGCGTCCGCGCGGCTGGCACCTCGACGAAAAGCACGTGACGGTCGACGGCCAGCGCGTGTCCGGCGGCATCTTCGATTTCGCGCTGTTCCTGTTCCACAACGCGAAGGAACTGCTCGCGCGCGGGTCGGGCCCGTACTTCTACCTGCCGAAGATGGAAAGCCATCTCGAGGCGCGCCTGTGGAACGACATCTTCGTCGCCGCGCAGGAAGCGGTCGGCGTGCCGCGCGGCACGATCCGCGCGACGGTGCTGATCGAGACGATCCTCGCCGCGTTCGAGATGGACGAGATCCTGTACGAACTGCGCGAACACAGCTCGGGCCTGAACGCCGGCCGCTGGGACTACATCTTCTCGGCGATCAAGAAGTTCAAGAACGACCGCGACTTCTGCCTGGCCGACCGCTCGAAGATCACGATGACGGTGCCGTTCATGCGGGCGTACGCGCTGCTGCTGCTGAAGACCTGCCACAAGCGCAACGCGCCGGCGATCGGCGGGATGAGCGCGCTGATCCCGATCAAGAACGATCCGGAAGCGAACGACAAGGCGATGGGCGGCGTGCGCTCGGACAAGCAGCGCGACGCGACCGACGGCTACGACGGCGGCTGGGTCGCGCACCCGGGCCTCGTGCCGATCGCGATGGAAGAGTTCGTCAAGGTGCTCGGCGACAAGCCGAACCAGATCGCGAAGCAGCGCGACGACGTGCAGGTCGAAGGCAAGAACCTGCTCGACTTCCAGCCGGAAGCGCCGATCACCGAAGCCGGCCTGCGCAACAACATCAACGTCGGGATTCACTACCTCGGCGCGTGGCTCGACGGCAACGGCTGCGTGCCGATCCACAACCTGATGGAAGATGCGGCGACGGCCGAGATTTCCCGCTCGCAGGTGTGGCAGTGGATCCGCTCGCCGAAGGGCGTGCTCGACGACGGCCGCAAGGTCACGGCCGAACTCGTGCGCGAATTCGCGAAGATCGAGCTCGACAACGTGAAGCGCGCGGTCGGCGGCAACACGCAGCCGTACGAACGCGCCGCGGCGATCTTCGAGCAGATGTCGACGTCGGAAGGCTTCACCGAATTCCTGACGCTGCCGCTGTACGAGGAAATCTGACGCGCCTGTCCGATGCGCTCGACGGCCGGCCCACGCTGTGCCGCCGCTCGCATGCGGTGACGGCATGAAAAAAGCGCCCCGCGGGGCGCTTTTTTTCTTGTGTGGCGAATTCAACCGCCGCCGGCAGGCGCGCTCAGGCGGCTTCCTGCTCGCGCCGGTGCTGAACCCAGTCGCCCGACGCGATGCGCGGACGCCCGGCTGCCGCATGTGCGGCGACCGGATAATACAGGCAGGCATATTGCCGGCCGCCGAGCTCGACGATCACCTCTTCCGGCTTGAACAGCGAGTCGACGCCCGGATACACGCGCTCGATCTCGTCGAGCACCGGGACGAGCTGCTCGTCGACCTCGTAGACGTCGCCCCACACCAGTGACTTGCCGGCCGGCCCGGCGATCATGCCCGGATACGTGCCGAAATCGTACAGTTCGCCCGGCAGCGCGGCCGCGCCCAGCAGCGTCGGCGCGGCGATGCCGTGGCGGGCGGCCGCATGGCCGATGTCGTTGGCCTGTCCGGCTCTCAAGGTGCCATAGACGAATACGTGGCGCATCGTGGTTCTCCTCTTCGATTCGTGTGTTGCCGTATTTGCGTGCGATCGGCGCGCGATGGGCCCGACATGGCGCACGCATCGATAGACCCCGATACCGGCCCGATGGTTCGAACCGTCGGCGCGCGCCGACGTGGGGAGCCGCCCCGCATGCGCCAAGGCCCACACAAAGTTCATTTGCACCCGGCATGATGGCCCGAAAACCGCCGCATGCGCTTGCGCTGCGCCTTCTAAAATAACGGCATCGCCGCCGCGCCGCCCGAACCGTTCATGAATCCGCCCGCCCCAGCCGACGTATCGAAACCGTACGACGTCATCGACATCCCGCCGGAATTCGCGCCGACCGCCGTCCATCCGATGCGTGTGCGCGCGCGGCAGGTCGATGCCGGCCGCCGCATCCCGCTGCACACGCATGCGTGGGCGCAGCTCGCATACGCGTCGCGCGGCGTGCTGCGCGTCGCGACGACCGGCACGACCTGGATGGTGCCGCCGTCCCGCGCGATCTGGGTGCCGCCGCACGTGACGCACGAGGTCGTGATCGTCGAAGAGGCCTATTTGCGCACGCTGTATATCGACGAGTCGATCGTGCCGGACGGGCTCGATGCATGCCGCGTCGTCGAGGTGACGGGGTTGCTGCGCGAACTGATCGTCGCACTCGACGCACGCGACCTGAGCACCGCGCGCGAGCGCCTGCTGTGCGGGCTCGTGCTCGACGAACTGAGTCATGCCGAGCCGCTGCCGCTCGCGGTGCCGATGCCCGACGAGAAACGGCTGCGCCTGCTGTGCGAATCGGTACTCGCGCATCCCGCGCATGCGGAGTCGCTCGAACACTGGGCGAGCGAGGTCGGCGCGAGCACGCGCACGATATCGCGGCTCTTCAAGCAGGAACTGGGCGTGAGCTTTTCGCAGTGGCGCCAGCAGGCGCTGCTGGCGCGGGCGATTCCGCTGCTGAACCAGGGGCGTCCGCTGTCGCATATCGCGCGCGAGCTCGGCTACCAGAGCCAGAGCGCGTTCTCGGCCATGTTCCGCCGGGCCTTCGGCGAAAGCCCGCGCGCGTTCATGCTGCGCGGCTACGAGCATCGCGGCCCGGAAGGCAGCGTCGCGGATAACGAGACGCCGGACGACGACGACGGCGCGCTCGACACGATGCGCTGAATGCGCGCCGTGGCGTGCCGGATCGTCAGACCGGCCGCACCATATGACGGATCGAGCCGAGCTGCGCGAGCCGCGGCCCGGTGACCTGGTAGCCCATGCGCAGGTACAGACGCGCGGCAGGGTTGTCGACGAATACGCGCAACTGCAGTTCATGCAGACCGCGCGCCCGTGCCCAACGATGCGACATCTCGAGCATGTAGGTGCCGGCGCCCTGGCCGCGATGGCCGGCCGCGATCTGCACGTCGCGGATGTGCAGCGAATCGCCCTCCTCGGTCACGCGCAGCACGCCGATGCGCTCGCCGTCGGCCTCGAGGATGAAGTTCTCGGATTCGCGCCAGCTCGCATAGAACAGGTCGCTGCGCCACACGAGCCCATGGCGCTTGTAGTAGCCGCCCATGTTGCCGTGCGTCAACGCTTCGGCATACGGAAAATCGCCGGGCTCCGCGGGCCGGAGCTGATACAGGAGTCGCAGGTCGGTCGGATCGAGCATCGCGCAGGAGTCAGAAACGCATCCCGCCACGATAGCGCAGTCGCGTGCGGATGCAATCGCGAATTTCTCGTAGGACGCGGTGCGCGATGTAGCACGCGTGGTGAGGGGCGAACGGAAGGCACGACGCACGATGCAAATGAAAAAGCCCGCACGAGGTGGGCTTCTTCATTTTCTGGCGGAGCGGACGAGACTCGCCTACATTCCGCAGGCCGCGGCTGCGCTTGCAAGCGCAGCCCTTCGAGTCCCGCCGGAAGCCGCGCAGGCGGCTTCCTCCGCCCCGCCGTCACACTGCCCGCAAGCGGGCACGACGCACGATGCAAATGAAAAAGCCCGCACAAGGCGGGCTTCTTCATTTTCTGGCGGAGCGGACGGGACTCGAACCCGCGACCCCCGGCGTGACAGGCCGGTATTCTAACCGACTGAACTACCGCTCCAGTCTTGCTGCTTGCCTGGCAGGCGTCGGTTACTTCCTGCCGGCGCGTCGTTTGTTCGAACGACGCCGAAATCTGGCGTCCCCTAGGGGATTCGAACCCCTGTACTCACCGTGAAAGGGTGATGTCCTAGGCCTCTAGACGAAGGGGACAACGTACTGCTTACATCTTTAACGAGAAAGCCCGTTCAAAAACGCTTTTTGAACGGGCTTCGTTCTGGCGGAGCGGACGGGGCTCGAACCCGCGACCCCCGGCGTGACAGGCCGGTATTCTAACCAACTGAACTACCGCTCCAGCTTTCTGCACCATCGCCTGCAGGATCTCGTCACGTTCCTGCACACGCTGCGACACTTCTACGAAACGCCGCTGAATCTGGCGTCCCCTAGGGGATTCGAACCCCTGTACTCACCGTGAAAGGGTGATGTCCTAGGCCTCTAGACGAAGGGGACAACGTACTGCTTACATCTTTAATACAAAAGCCCGCTCAAAAACGTCTTGAACGGGCTTCGTTCTGGCGGAGCGGACGGGACTCGAACCCGCGACCCCCGGCGTGACAGGCCGGTATTCTAACCGACTGAACTACCGCTCCAGCTTTCTTACCCAACCTGCAGGACGTCGGTTACGTTCCTGCAAGCCTCGCGACACTTCTATGAAACGCCGCTGAATCTGGCGTCCCCTAGGGGATTCGAACCCCTGTACTCACCGTGAAAGGGTGATGTCCTAGGCCTCTAGACGAAGGGGACAAAATCTTTTCAGATTTGTCTGACTTTCGCTATTCACTTCTGGTCAACAGCGAAGGCCGAAATTCTAACTGCTTTGAATCATTTTGTGAAGCATTTATTACTACCGCTGCTTCGCCAATCAATTCGGTTTGTTCTGTTGGTGGAGGTAAGCGGGATCGAACCGCTGACCTCTTGCATGCCATGCAAGCGCTCTCCCAGCTGAGCTATACCCCCTTGCAGAACAGAAATGAGATTATATGGACCGATTTCGAACTTGTAAATACCCTTTTTACGATTCGCACGAAATTTTTTGCGAAGCCGCCGCGCGCGCATGCGCGGACGGCTTCGCGCACGCACGAACGTCAGGCCAGCGCGGCCTCGATGCGCGACACCACGACGTCGCGACCGAACAGCACGAGCACCGCGTCGATCGACGGCGTGTGCGTCGTGCCCGCCACCAGCAGGCGCACCGGCATCGCGAGCTGCGGCATCTTCAGCTTGTGTGCGGCGAGCGTCGCCTTCAACGCCGCGGATACTGCTTCCTTCGTCCAGTCGGCCGCCTTCAGCGCGGCGACGAGATCGGCCAGCGCCGGGCGCACCGCATCGGTCACGTGCTGCGCGAGCGCATCGGCCTCGGGCGCCGGCACGCGGTAGAACATCGTCGCGCCTTCCGCGATCTCCTTGACCGTCGTCGCACGATCCTTCATCAGGCCGACCACCGCGTCGAGCGCGGGGCCCGTCGCGATCGCCGCGTCATCGATGCCGAGTGCGTCGAGGAACGGCTTCGCGAGTTCGGCAAGGCGCGCGTTGTCGGCTTCCTTGATGTAATGCGCGTTCAGCCAGCTCAGCTTGCTGTGGTCGTACTGCGCGGGCGACTTGCCGAGATGCTCGAGATCGAACCATTCGACGAACTGCTCGCGCGAGAAGATCTCGGCGTCACCGTGCGACCAGCCGAGACGCGCGAGATAGTTGACGACGGCTTCCGGCAGGAAGCCCGCGTCGCGGTACGCCATCACGCTCATCGCGCCATGCCGCTTGCTCATCTTCTCGCCCTGCTCGTTCAGCACGGTCGGCAGGTGCGCATAGACGGGCGGCTCGCCGCCGAGCGCATTCAGGATGTTGATCTGGCGCGGCGTGTTGTTCACGTGGTCGTCGCCACGGATCACGTGCGTGATGCCCATGTCCATGTCGTCCACCACCACGCAGAAGTTGTAGATCGGCGTGCCGTCCGGGCGCGCGATCACGAGGTCGTCGAGTTCCTCGTTCGAGATCTCGACACGCCCCTTCACCGCGTCGTCCCACACGACCGTGCCCGTCAGCGGATTGCGGAAGCGCAGCACCGGCTTCACGCCGGCCGGCGGCTCCGGCAGCACCTTGCCGGGCTCCGGACGCCACGTACCGTCGTAGCGCGGCTTCAGGCCGGCTTCGCGCTGGCGTTCGCGCAGCGCGTCGAGTTCCTCGGCCGACATGTAGCACGGATAGGCGAGACCCTTCTCGAGCATCTGCGCGAGCACTTCGCGATAGCGATCCATCCGCTGCATCTGGTAGATCGGGCCTTCGTCGAAATCCAGCCCGAGCCATTGCATCCCTTCGAGGATCGCATCGACCGCTTCCTGCGACGAGCGCTCGACGTCGGTATCCTCGATGCGCAGCACGAACGTGCCTTTCATCTTGCGGGCGAACGCCCACGGATAGAGTGCGGAGCGGATGTTGCCGAGGTGGATGAAGCCGGTGGGACTCGGCGCGAAGCGGGTACGGACAGGACGGGTCATAAACGGTAACTCGAACGCCTGGGGCGCATGAATGATTCGACGCGGGACGACGACGGCAGCCCGGACAGCAACGGAGCCGGCGGCGCCCGGAACGGGAAAGAAGCCGGAATTATACTCGCGCCGGACATCGCGCCAAGCGCACCGCTTGCTTTATGATGTGCGCGCCGCGGCCGCCAGCCGGCGCGGCGCCGGCCGCACGGAACCTCCTGCGCGGCCGCTCGGAACCTATCGCCGCCGCGGGCCGTGTAACCCGCCGCCAAGCCGCCGGAGAACCATTCGATGTCGTCCCCTCGCCTGTCGCGCCGCCACTTCACGATCGCGTGCGCGTCCGCCAGCCTCGCCGCCTGTACGTCCTTCGGCGACAAGTCCCGCTCCGGCACGGCACTGCCGCAGGAGAAACCCGTCAAGATCGGCATCGCGCTCGGCGGCGGCGCCGCGCGCGGCTTCTCGCACATCGGCGTGCTGAAGGCGCTCGAGGCGCGCGGCATCCCGATCGAGTTCGTCGCCGGGACGAGCGCGGGCTCGGTGGTCGGCGCGCTCTACGCGTCCGGCATGAACGCGCTGCAGATCAACAAGATCGCGCTCGACATGGACCAGGCGTCGATCAGCGACTGGGCGCTGCCGTTTCGCTCGCGCGGCCTGCTGCAAGGCGTCGCGCTGCAGAACTTCCTGAACAAGACGCTCAACAACCGACCGATCGAGAAGATGGCGAAGCCGCTCGGCATCGTCGCGACGGACCTGCAAAGCGGCCAGCCGATCCTGTTCCAGCAGGGCAACACCGGGCTCGCGGTGCGCGCGTCGTGCAGCGTGCCGTCGGTGTTCGAGCCGGTGAAGATCGGCAATCGCGAATATGTGGACGGCGGGTTGGTGAGCCCGGTGCCGGCGTCGTTTGCGCGCAAGATGGGCGCGAGCTTCGTGATCGCGGTCGACATCTCGGCCCGACCGGACGGCGCGGCGACCAACAACCCGATCGAGATGCTGCTGCAGACCTTCACGATCATGGGCCAGACGATCAAGACCTACGAGCTCGACAAGTACGCGGACGTCGTGATTCGCCCGAACCTCGCGGCGATGGGCGGCAGCGACTTCAACCAGCGCAACGCGGCGATCCTCGCGGGCGAGGAAGCGGTCGCGCGCATCATGCCGGAACTGCAGCGCAAGCTCGCGGCGGCGCGCGGCGTGACGGCCGCCGCGTAAGCCACGATGGGCGGGCGGCCACGGCACACGCCGCGTCCCGGCCGCCGACGGAACGGCTTCGGCTTCGTCGCCAACGCCCGCCCCAAAACAAAAAACCCTGCCGCCTTTCGGTGACAGGGTTTTTTATCGTCCGGCCCGACCGACCGGCAAACTGTCAGTTGTTGCCGTTCGCCGAATCGTCGCCGATCGTCGCGCGCACGCGCTGGCGCAGGTCTTCGGGCTTCATCGGGAATTCCGATTCGATCCGGCGCGCGCCGGTGAAACGCTTTTCCCAGTAGCCGCTGTCGAGATCGTCGACGCGCACCGTGCTGCCCGTCGACGGCGAGTGCACGAACTTGTTGTCGCCGATGTAGATGCCGACGTGCGAGAACGTGCGGCGCATCGTGTTGAAGAACACGAGATCGCCCGGCTTCAGGTTGCTCATGCTCACCTTCTCGCCGACGCGGCTCATTTCTTCCGCGCGACGCGGCAGCGACATGCCGAGCGTGTCCTGGAACACGTAGCGCACGAAGCCGCTGCAGTCGAGGCCCGAATCCGGCGAGTTGCCGCCCCAGCGATACCGCACGCCGATCATGTTCAGCGCGCCGACCACCACGTCGCCGGCCTTGCCCGCCATGCCGGCAAGGAACGACTTCGCGCCGCCGCTCGACGGCTGCGCGCTGGTCTGCTGGAGGGAGGAACCCGACCCGATCTGAGTCGAATTGGTGACATTCTGGTTAAAACTGCTGACTTCGTCGGCGAACGCGCCGGGAGCTGCTGCGAACAGGGCGCCGATGAACAGCCCGGCGATGGTGCGCGCGCATGCCTGGGTCAGGGATCGATGCTGCATTGGTCGATGGAATTTGCTTAAAAATCAGCTGATTGGCGGAAAATTTCGGTCGATACTAGCCAGCGCGTAATCGTTTGTCAAAACAAATTAAAAAATACAATCGAGATGGTCAGACCATTGGACGCCTATCACGCTTTCCAGACCGCTTTCAACAGCTTTTGTGTGTAAGGATGTGACGGTCTGGTGAAGACGTCGGACACCTCCCCCGACTCGACGACCGCGCCGTCCTGCATCACCGCGACGCGGTGCGCCATCGCGCCGATCACCTCCAGGTCGTGACTGATGAACACGTAGCCGAGGTTGTATTTCTGTTGCAAATTCGCGAGCAGCTTCAGCACCTGCTGCTGGATCGACACGTCGAGCGCCGACGTCGGCTCGTCGAGGATCAGGATGCGCGGCTCCAGCACCAGCGCGCGCGCGATCGCGATCCGCTGGCGCTGCCCCCCCGAGAATTCGTGCGGATAACGGTGCAGCACCGTGCGGTCGAGGCCGACTTCGCGCAGCACCGCGAGCGACTTCGCGCGGCGCGCGTCGGGCGTCATGTCCGGGCGATGCAGCTCGAGCCCCTCGCCGACGATCCGCTCGATCGTGTGACGCGGCGAAAGCGAACTGAATGGATCCTGAAAGACCACCTGCATGTTCGAGCGCAGCGCGGTCTGTTCGCGGCCGCGATAGGTCGACAGCGCGCGCCCCTGGAATTCGATCTCGCCGCCGGCCGTCTTCTGCAGCCCGAGCAACGCCATCGCGAGCGTCGACTTTCCCGAGCCCGATTCGCCGACGATGCCGAGCGTTTCGCCCTGCCGCACCGACACCGACACGTCGGCCACGGCCGTCACCGGCACCGTGCCGAACCAGCCGGCGAAGCCCGGCCGCTTGCGCGCGAACTGCACGCTCACGTGGCGCGCGTCGAGCACCACGGGTGCGATCGGCATCACCGGCGTGACCGCGCGTTGCGGCCGGCTGTTCAGCAGCCGCTGCGTATACGGATGCTCGGGCGCCGCGAAGATCCGCTCGACCGGCCCGCTCTCGACGAGGCGGCCGTGCTCCATCACCGCGACCCGCTGCGCGAAGTGCCGCACGAGATTCAGGTCGTGCGTGATCAACAGGATCGCCATCCCGCGCTTTTCCGCCTCCTCCCGCTGCAGCTCCAGCAGCAGGTCGACGATCTGCGCGCGGATCGTCACGTCGAGCGCGGTGGTCGGCTCGTCGGCCAGCAGCAGGCGCGGCCGGCACGCGAGCGCCATCGCGATCATCGCGCGCTGTCGCTGGCCGCCCGACAACTGGTGCGGGTAACTGTCGACGCGCTTCTCCGGCTCCGCGATACCGGTGCGCGCGAGCAGCGCGATCGCGCGCTTGCGCGCCTCCACGGCCGAGACGCCGTCGTGCAGCACGATCGTCTCGCCGATCTGCACGCCGATCGTATACAGCGGGTTGAGCGCCGTCATCGGCTCCTGGAAGATCATCGCGATGTCCGAGCCGCGCAGCCCGCGCATCTCGCGCTCGCTCTTGGCGACCAGATCCTGCCCGGCGAAGCGGATCGCGCCGCTCACTTCGGCGTCGCGCAGCAGCCGCAGGATCGACAGCGCGGTCACGCTCTTGCCGGACCCCGACTCGCCGACGAGCGCGACCCGCTCGCCGCGCCCGATCGCGAGCGTCACGTCGTCCACCGCGACCGTGTCGCCGAAGCGTACGTGCAGACGCTCGAGCGACAGCAGCGACTCGTGCTGCGTCGATACGGTCGATGTGCTCATCGCTGGCCTCCCGCGGCGCGCACCGAGTCGGCGATCCGCGTGTCGAGCGCGTTGCGCAGCGCGTCGCCCATGAAGGTCAGCAGCAGCAGCGTCGCGACCAGCACGCCGAAGGTCGACAGCGAGATCCACCATGCGTCGAGGTTGCCCTTGCCCTGCGCGAGCAGTTCGCCGAGGCTCGGCGTCGGCGGCGGCACGCCGAGCCCGAGGAAATCGAGGCTCGTCAGCGCGAGGATCGACCCGCTCATCCGGAACGGCAGGAACGTGATCACCGGCGTGAGACTGTTCGGCAGGACGTGGCGCCAGATGATCTGCCAGTTCGTCAGCCCCATCGCGCGCGCCGCGCGCACGTAGTCCTGGGTGCGGTTGCGCAGGAATTCCGCGCGTACGTAGTCGGCGAGCC
Source organism: Burkholderia sp. IO2 (assembly GCF_029522185.1). Taxonomy (NCBI): domain Bacteria; kingdom Pseudomonadati; phylum Pseudomonadota; class Betaproteobacteria; order Burkholderiales; family Burkholderiaceae; genus Burkholderia; species Burkholderia sp. IO2. Next base: position 65,603 of record NZ_JAKWFH010000044.1, read on the forward strand.
CGATCCAGCCGAACAGCGACAGCAGCACGATCAGCAGCAGGAAGCTCGGCTCGAAGATCGACGCGAAGATGATCAGCAGGTACAGCTCCGGCAGCGAGCTCCAGATCTCGATCAGCCGCTGCCCGACGATGTCGATGCGTCCGCCGAAGAAGCCCTGCACGGCGCCCGCGGCGATCCCGAGCAGCGTGCCGATCACGGTCAGGATCAGCCCGAACTCGACCGACACGCGGAACCCGTACACGAGCCGCGCGAGCAGGTCGCGGCCCTGCGCGTCGGTGCCGAGCCAGTTCTCGCGCGACGGCGGCGCCGGGTTCGGTACGTTCGAGAAGTAGTTCAGCGTGTCGTAGTAATAGCGGTTCGGCGGATAGACGACGAAGTTGCCGGGCGCCTCGAGCCGCTTGCGCACATACGGATCGAGATAGTCGGCCGGCGTCGGGAAATCGCCGCCGAAGGTCGTCTCCGGGTACGCATGGAACATCGGGAAATAGGTCTGGCCGTCGTAGCGCACGACGAGCGGCTTGTCGTTCGACCACAGCGGCGCCGCGAGGCTCGCGGCAAAGGCCACGACGAAGATCACGAAGCTCCAGTAGCCGACGCGCTGCTGCCTGAAGCGCTGCCACACGCGGCGGGCGGGCGACGGCGACACGCGCGCCCGCGCGGCGTCGAGACGGGAAGAGGCGACGGCCCGGTTCATCGCGCTCCTCGCCCGCTGGCGCCGGGCATGCGCATGGCTCGTTTCATGTCAGCGCTCCAGGTTGTCGAATTGAATGCGCGGATCGACCCACACATAGCAGAGATCGGAGATCAGCTTGGTCGCGAGCCCGATCAGCGTGAACAGGTACAGCGTGCCGAGCACGACCGGATAGTCGCGCCGCACGACCGATTCGTACGACAGCAGCCCGAGGCCGTCGAGCGAGAACAGCGTCTCGATCAGCAGGCTGCCGGTGAAGAACGCACCGATGAACGCGGCCGGGAAACCGACGATCAGCGGCAGCATCGCGTTGCGGAACACGTGCTTCCACAGCACGCTGCGCTCGGAGAGCCCCTTCGCGCGCGCGGTCAGCACGTATTGCCGGCGGATCTGGTCGAGGAACGCGTTCTTCGTGAGCATCGTGACGACCGCGAAGCTGCCGACGACCGACGCGGTGATCGGCAGCGCGATGTGCCACAGGTAGTCGAGCACCTTGCCGACGAGCGACAGCTGCGCGAAGTTGTCCGACGTGAGGCCGCGCAGCGGAAAGAGTTGCCAGAACGAGCCGCCGCCGAACAGCACGAGCAGCAGCACGCCCAGCACGAAGCCTGGAATCGCGTAGCCGACGAGCACGACGAGGCTCGTCGCGACGTCGAACGGCGAACCGTTGCGCACCGCCTTCGCGATGCCGAGCGGCACCGAGATCAGGTACGTGAGGAAGAACGTCCACAGCCCGATGCTGATCGACACGGGCAGCTTCTGCACGACCAGCGACCACACGCTCTGGTGGCGGAAATAGCTGTCGCCGAGATCGAAGCGCGCGAAGCGCTTCAGCATCAGCCAGTAGCGTTCGAGCGGCGGCTTGTCGAAGCCGTACAGCGCCTTCAACTGCGCGAGCTGCTGCGCGTCGACGCCGGTGTGCGCGCGCATCCCGAACGGCGTCGCGCCCTGCTCCGTCGCGCCCTTGCGCAACTCCTGCACGGCCTGCTCGACCGGGCCGCCCGGCACGAACTGGATCACCGCGAACGTGAGCGTCAGCACGCCGACGAGCGTCGGGATCATCAGCAGCAGGCGTTTGAGGATGTAGCTCCACATAGGGCGTCGACTCGTGATCGGGTGGCGGGGTTGAACAGAGGGCCGGCGCGGGTCAGTGATCGGGCTTCGCCCACCAGGTCGACACGACCCAGCCCTCGGCCGAATAGTACAGCGGCAGCGTCTGCGGATAGGCGAGCGTGCGCTTGTACGCGATGCGATGCGTCGTGCTGTACCACTGCGGGACCGCATAGTAGCCATGCATCAGCACGCGGTCGAGCGCGTGCGTCGCGTCGAGCAGTTCCTCGCGCGTCTGCGCGGTGCCGAGCGCATGCAGCAACGCGTCGACGGCCGGCGATTTCAATCCGATGAAGTTGTCGGAGCCCGGCTCGTCGGCGAACTTGCTCGCGTAACGCGAGTATTGCTCGGCGCCCGGCACCTGCACGCCCGGCAGGCGGATCGTCGTCATGTCGTAGTCGAATGCATCGAGGCGCTTTTGCAGCAGTGCGTAGTCGGCCGTGCGGAACCGCACGGCGATGCCGAGCTTCGCGAGGTTGCGCTGGTAGGCGGTCACGACGCCTTCCATCGCGCCGCCTGCATCGTCGAGGATCTCGAACGCGAACGGCTCGCCCTTCGCATTGCGCAACGCGCCGTCGCGATAGGTCCAGCCGGCCTGCGCGAGCAGCGCGCGCGCCTTCAGCAGGTTCGCACGCAGCGAGCCCGGCGGATGGGTGTCCGGCTGCGTGACCATCGGGCCGAACACGGCCGGATCGAGCTGCGCGCGCAGCGGCTCCAGCAGCTTCAGCTCGCCCTCGCCCGGCGTACCGGTCGCCTGCAGGTCGGTGTCGGCGAAGTAACTGTTGAGGCGCGTATACGCGCTGTAGAACAGCTGGCGGTTCAGCCATTCGAAGTCGAACGCGAGGTCGAGCGCCTGGCGCACGCGCACGTCGCGAAACAGCGGCCGGCGCAGGTTCATGAAGAAGCCCTGCATGCCGGCGCCGTTATGTTGGCGGAATTCGCGCTTGACGAGCTCGCCGCTATCGAAACGCTTGCCGACGTCGCGCCGCGTCCAGTTGCGCGCGATGTACTCGACGAGCACGTCATATTCGCCGGCCTTGAACGCCTCGAGCCGCGCGACGCCGTCGCCGTACAGCTTGTACACGATCCGCTCGAAGTTGTTGGTGCCGACCCGTACCGGCAAGTCGGCACCCCAGTACGCGGGGTTGCGCCGATAGGTGATCGTGCGGCCGTTGTCGTAACGCTCGATCAGGTACGGGCCGCTGCCGATCGGCTGCTCGAACGCGAGCTGGTCGAACGGGATGCGCGAACCGTCGGCGCGCAATCCCCACTTGCGCGAAAACACCGGCACGCCGCCGGCGATCAGCGGCAACTCGCGATTCGCGCTGCGGAACTCGAAGCGCACGGTCGCCGAATCGACGACCACGGCCTTCGCGATCTCCGCGAAATACGCGCCGAACTGCGGCGCGGCCTGCTTGCTCTTCAGCGTGTCGAACGAAAACTTGACGTCGTCGGCCGTGACGCGATCGCCGTTCGAAAAGCGTGCGCGCGGATTCAGGTGGAACGTGACCGAACGGCGGTCGGGCGCCACGGCGATGTCGTCGGCCAGCAGCCCGTACGCGGACGCCGGTTCGTCGGAACTGCCGGTCGCGAGGCTCTCGAACAGCATGTCGATGCCGGGCGCGGCGTTGCCGCGCATCGTGAACGGATTGAACTTGTCGAACGACGTCAGCCGGTTCGGGTTCGCGAGCACCAGCGTGCCGCCCTTCGGCGCGTCGGGGTTCACATAGTCGAAATGCTTGAAGCCCGGCGGATACTTCGGCTCGCCGTACTGCGCAATGGCGTAGGCCGCGTGCGCGGCCGGCACGGCCAGCGCCGCGTGCAGCGCCAGCACCGCGGCCACGCGGCCGGCGGCCCGCAGCACGCCGAGGCGGGCGCG
>NZ_JAKWFH010000045.1:0-65201 GCF_029522185.1 Burkholderia sp. IO2
GTGTCGGCGGCGGGACCGGTGGTCTCGGTGGTGTCGTCGGCACGGTGGCGAACACGGCAACCGGTGCAGTCGGAACACTGACTGGCGCACTGGGTGGTGTCGGCGGCGGGACCGGTGGTCTCGGTGGCGTTGTCGGCACGGTAGCGAACACGGCAACGGGTGCAGTCGGAACACTGACTGGCGCACTGGGTGGCGTCGGCGGCGGGACCGGCGGTCTCGGCGGTGTTGTCGGGACGGTGGGCAACGCCGCAAGCGGCGCAGTCGGTACGGTGACGGGTGCCTTGGGTGGCGTCGGCGATCCGACCGGCGGTCTCGGTGGCGTGGTTGGCACGGTAACCGGTGCACTGGGTGGCATCGGTGGCGGCAACCCGACGGGCGGCCTTGGTGGCGTTGTCGGCACGGTGGCGAACACGGCAACGGGTGCAGTCGGAACATTGACCGGTGCACTGGGTGGTGTCGGCGGCGGGACCGGTGGTCTCGGTGGTGTCGTCGGCACGGTGGCGAACACGGCAACCGGTGCAGTCGGAACACTGACTGGCGCACTGGGTGGTGTCGGCGGCGGGACCGGTGGTCTCGGTGGTGTCGTCGGCACGGTAGCGAACACGGCGACGGGAGCAGTTGGAACGCTGACTGGGGCGCTGGGCAGTGTTGGTGGCGGGACCGGTGGTCTGGGTGGCGTCGTCGGAACGGTGGGCAACGCGGCAAGCGGCGCAGTCGGTACGGTAACGGGTGCCCTGGGCGGCGCCGGCGGTGCGACCGGCGGCCTCGGTGGCATCGTTGGCACGGTAGCTAACTCCGCAACGGGTGCAGTCGGAACATTGGCCGGCGCAGCGGGCGGTCTCGGCGGCGTCGTTGGCGCGGTCGGCAACTCGGCAACCGGCGCAGTCGGGACGTTGGTTGGCGCAGTTGGCGGTGTTGGCGGAGGCGCGACTGGTGGCCTCGACAGTCTCGGTGGCGTCGTTGGCACGGTGGGTAACACGGCAACCGGTGCACTCGGGACGTTGGCTGGTGCAGCAGGCGGTGCCGGCGGCGCGACGGGCGGCCTCGGTGGCATCATTGGCACGGTAGCCAACTCGGCAACTGGCGCAGCCGGAACGTTGGCCGGTGCGGCGGGTGGTGTCGGCGGCGCGACCGGTGGTCTCGGCGGAATCGTCGGCACGGTAGCCAACTCGGCAACGGGTGCGGTGGGAGCGCTGACCGGCGCAGCAGGTGGTGTCGGCGGCGCGACCGGCGGTCTCGGCGGCATCGTCGGCACGGTCGCCAACGCCGGTCCGGGCGTCATCAACGCCGTCACCGGTGTCGCGGGCAATAGCGGCGCGCTGATCACGCCGATCACGAGCATCGTCGGCAATCTCGGCGGCGCGTTGCCGGTCGGTGCAGCCACCGGTGCGATCGGCGCAGCGTCCGGCGCGGTAACCGGCCTCGCCGGCAGCGGCACCGCGGCGATCACGCCGATCGCATCGACCGTCACGTCGCTGATCGGATCCGCCGCGAGCGGCGCCGGCAACGTCGTCGGCTCGGGATCCGGCGCGCTCTCCGGCGCAACCGGTGCGGCGGGCTCGCTCGCGACGGTCGCCACTGGCCTGACGGGCTCGCTCGCGCACACCGTGACCGGCACCGCCGGCGCGGTCGCCGGGACCCTTCCGGCACTGAGCGTCGCGCTCAACGGCGGCACGGCAGCCGGTGCGGTCGGCGGGGTGACGAACGCCGCGGGAGCGCTCATCTCCGGCGGCGCGACGATCGCCAACGCGGCGGTGCAATCGGTCGGTTCGGCCGTCGGGTCGGTGGCCGGCGTCGTTCCCGCGCTGGCGGTCTCGCTGAACGGCAATTCCGCGCAAGGGGGCGGTAGCGCGTCGGGCGGTCTGTTGGCACCCGTGACGTCGCTCGTCACTTCGCTCACCGTTCCGGTGATCAAGAAGTAGGCGACGTCGACACCGCGGCCGCCGCATGCTCCGGGCGGCCGCGAATCTTCACGCGTCAGGCGCGTCACCCGTGACGCCCGCGGAACGACGAACCATGTCGAATCGCGCGGCGTTGCCTCGGTGACGCGCCATTTTGCATTTGGGGAGTCGCGGCATCGGATGCCGCCGTCCCGGATTTCCCGATCGCTTCCCGCCTGCATCGATTCGCCGTGCCTGGAAGGTGGCGATGTGCCGATTTGCGTCGTGGTCGAACGAGAAACCCGAAACCGCGCGACCGACGCCGTGCGAGCCATTCCGACGCATACGCCGCACCCGCATACGTGAGCACACCGAAGCGTCAGTCCGGCGCCGTCCCGGTCGATTCGCGCACGACCAGCTCCGGTGCGCCGATCGTATGCACGGCCGTGCTCGGCTCGATCCCGTCGATCATGTCGAGCGTCAGCGCGATCGCCCGCGCGGCGATCTGCGACGTCGGGAACCTCACCGTCGTCAGCGCGGGGCGGAACTGGTGCGCGAGCTGGATATCAGTCATGCCGACCACCGACAGATCGGCCGGCACGCGCAGCCCGAGATCGGCGGCGGCCTGCATCGCGCCGATCGCCATCAGGTCGTTGGTCGCGAACAGCGCGGTGAGGCCGGGCTTCTCGCGCAACAGCGCGGCGGCGGCTTCGTAGCCGCCTTCGATCGAGTCGTGCGTCGACGCGGTCGTCAGCGCGCCGGCCGGATGGCCGCGCGCCGCGAGTTCGTCGGCGAACCCGCGCAGCCGCACCGACTGCGGACCGCCCGACCCCTTGCCGACCAGCGCGCCGAACGCGCGATGCCGCAGCCCGGACAGATGCGCGGCCGCCAGCGCCCCCGCCGCCGCGAAATCGACGGTCACGCACGGCAGCGTGCGCGACGCATGCACGTGTTCCCACATGCACAGCACGATCGATGCGCCGTGACGCGCGATGTCGGCGAGTTCGGCCTCGGCGAGATCGGTGTTCATCACGATCGCACCGGCCGCGAGCGTGCCGGCGATCCGCTCGAGGTAGTTGCGCGTGATCGCCGGATCGTCGTCGGTATTGGACACGAGCAGGTAATGGCCGCGCTTGCGCGCCTCGCGTTCGGCGGCCAGCACGAACTCCGGATAGAACGGGTTCGTGATGTTCGACAGCATCAGCGCGAGCGTCGACGTGCGGCCCTCCGCGAGCGCGCGCGCGGTCAGGTTCGGCCGATAGCCGAGTTCGCGGATCGCGGCCATCACGCGCTCGACGGTGGCGGGCTTCACCTTCTGCGGATTGCGCAGCACGTTCGAGACGGTCGCCGCCGTGACGTTCGCGCGCTGCGCGACTTGCGCGAGCGTCACCATGCGCGGCCTCCGATCGGCCGGTTGGCGGGGTGCACCTGACGTGAAGCGGGGGAGTGTCTGCTCATATTCTGGGAGTGCGTCCCACAAGTTGCACAGGGACGGCCGATACGCTAATTTCTCGACACATCAGAGGAAGGAGACGACATGGTACGGCGAACCGGGCGAATCGCGCCACCAAAATTTAAGCGTTTAAATTTTCCGGTCCGATGCGTGTGACCGGCGAGAGGAGAGCGCGATGACCGCCATTTCAATGAAGGACGTCTCGAAGCGCTACGGCGACCATGCGCCGGTGCTGCGCGACGTGAACCTCGAGATCGCATCGCATGAATTCTGCGTGTTTCTCGGTCCGTCGGGTTGCGGAAAATCCACGCTGTTGCGGATGATCGCCGGGCTCGAGGACGTGACCGAGGGCGAGCTGCGGATCGGCGGCGCACGGATGAACGACACGCCGCCCGCGGAGCGCGGCGTCGCGATGGTGTTCCAGAGCTATGCGCTGTTTCCGCACATGACCGTGTTCGACAACATCGGTTTCGGACTGCGAATCGCCGGCACGCCGAAGGACGAAATCCGCCGCCGCGTGACCGAGGCCGCGCGCGTGCTGCAGCTCGAAGCGCTGCTCGATCGCAAGCCGAAGGCGTTGTCCGGCGGGCAGCGCCAGCGCGTCGCGATCGGCCGCGCGATCGTGCGCGAGCCGCGCGTGTTCCTGTTCGACGAGCCGCTGTCGAACCTCGACGCGACGCTGCGCGTGCAGACGCGCGTCGAAATCGCGCGGCTGCACGCGCGCTTCACGCAATCGAGTTCGGTCTACGTCACGCACGACCAGATCGAGGCGATGACGCTCGCCGACCGGATCGTGCTGCTGCATGCGGGCGACGACGTCGCGCGCTTCGGCAGCATCGCGCAGGCCGGTGCGCCGCTCGAGTTGTATCACCGGCCGGCCAACCGCTTCGTCGCGGGCTTCATCGGCTCGCCGCGGATGAATTTTCTGCCGGCCGTCGTCGACGCGGGCGATGCGCACGGCTGCCGGCTGACGCTGGAAGGCACCGGCGAGACGCTGACGCTGCGCGATCGCGCGTTGCCGCGCCACGTCGGCCGCGGCGCGCGCGTGACGCTCGGCGTTCGCCCCGAGCACCTGACGATCGGGGCGTCAAGCGACACCGACCTGCCGGCGTTCGTGCGCGACGTCGCGCTCGTCGAGCAGCTCGGCGAAGCCGCATACGTCCACCTCGACCAGCCCGGCGGCGTGCCGCTGCTCGCGAAACTGCCGGGACAGGCGGCGTTACGGCGCGGCGAGCGGCATGCGTTCCACGTGTCGCCTTCGCGCTGCCATCTGTTCGACGAAGCCGGCATCGCGGTGCCGGCGCTTCACGCCGAAGCGGCGTTCGCCTAGCGGGCGCGGCGCAGACCGGCCGCGCGCGACGCGGCACCCATCACACCAATACCAGGAGACAACGATGAGACTTCGTGCGAGCCGACTGCTGCTTGCCCTGACGACCGCCGCGGCGTGCGCCGCAGGTATGGCCGACGCGGGCACGCTGAAAGTGAACGTCGCGGCGCGCGGCAACCAGCGCGCGACGTGGCAGGCCGTGTTCGACCAGTTCCACAAGGCGAATCCCGACGTGGACCTGAAGATCAGCTACGTCGGCGAGGAGGCGTACAAGGTGCAGATGTCCGGCTGGCTCGCGACCGATCCGCCCGACGTGCTGAGCTGGAACAACGGCGAGCGGCTCGCGTATTTCGCGAAGCGCGGGTTGATCGAGGACCTGGGCGCGGACTGGCAGAAGAACGGCTGGAACGACACGTATGCGTCCGTGAAGCAGTCGTCGACGTATGGCGGCAAGATTTACAGCCTGCCGCTCGGCTACGACGCGTACGGCCTGTTCTACCGCAAGGACCTGTTCGAGAAGGCCGGCATCCACGGCGAGCCGGCCGACTGGCCGCAGTTTCTCGATGCGTGCCGCAAGCTGAAGGCGGCCGGCATCGCGCCGATCGCGGTGGCCGCGCGCGATGCGTGGACCCTCGCCGCGTGGTTCGACTATCTCGACCTGCGGATCAACGGCTATGCGTTCCACCAGAAGCTGATGGCCGGCGACGTCGCGTACACCGATCCGCGCGTGCGTGCGGTGTATGCGGCCTGGAAGAAGCTGATCGACGACAAGTATTTCATCGACAACGCGCTGTCCTACGACGTCGATTCGCTGAGCCCGCTGATCGTGAACGGCCAGGCAGCGATGACGCTGATGGGCACCTGGTATTCGGCAGGACTGCTGAGCGCGGCGCGCAACCCGATCGGCTTCTTCCGCTTCCCGGTGATCGATGCATCGGTGCCGCTCGCCGAGGACGGCCCGGTCAACGTGCTGATCGTTCCCGCGAAAGCGCACAACAAGGCCGATGCGCGGCGCTTCCTCGCGTTCATGGGGCAGCCGGCGGTCAACGGCGAGTTCGCGAAGGGGATGGGGCAACTGCCGTCGAACAACAAGGCGCCCGAGCCGCAGGACCCGATCTCGAAGATCGGCTTCCGCACGCTCGCGACGACGCCCGGCGGCATCGCGCAGTTCTACGACCGCGACATGACGAAGGAAATGGCCGACGAGGGGATGAAGGCGATGCAGCAGTTCCTGTCCGACCCGACGCAGCTCGACGCGATCCTGCAGCGCCTCGAACAGACCCGCAAGCGCATCTACCGCAAGTAGCGCGCGGCCGGGCCGGCGTGGGTGCCGGCCCGGTGCGTCGTTGTCACTGTACGTTCGTTTCATCGAAGGCCATCTCATGTCGACCAGCCTGTCCGAAAGCGCCGCGCGCCGCGATGCCGGCCCGCGGCGGCCTGCGCACGCGTCGCTCGCGCGGCGGCGCAACCGCGCGGCTCTGTGGTTCGTGCTGCCGGGTTTCGCGCTCTTCACCGTGTTCGTGCTGTATCCGATCGTCAGCAGCATCTGGCTGAGCTTCCATCACTGGGACGGGATGACGCCGATGACGTTCGCCGGGCTCGACAACTATCGCGAGCTGCTGCAGTCGGACACGTTCACCGTCGCGCTGAAGAACAACGTGCTGTGGCTCGTGCTGTTTCTCGCCGCGCCGCCGCTCGGCCTCGCGCTCGCGCTGTACCTGAACCAGAACGTGTTCGGCATCCGGCTCGTGAAGTCGCTGTTCTTCGCGCCGTTCGTGCTGCCGGGTGTGGTGGTCGGCCTCGTGTTCTCGTGGTTCTACGACCCGACGTTCGGGCTGCTGAAGCTGATCGTCGGGCACGGAATCCCGGTGCTCGGCGATCCGCGCTATGCGACCTACGGCGTGATCGCCGCCGCGCTGTGGCCGCAGATTCCGTTCTGCATGATCCTGTACCTGACCGGGCTGACCGGCATCAACGGCGAGATCGTCGAGGCGGCGCGAATGGAAGGCGCGCGCGGCTTCACGCTGCTGTGGCACGTGATCCTGCCGCAACTGCGGCCCGCGACCTTCATGGCCGTCGTGCTGACCGTGATTGGCGCGCTGCGCAGCTTCGACCTGATCTCGGTGATGACGGGCGGCGGCCCGTTCGACAGCTCGACCGTGCTCGCGTACTTCATGGTCGACCAGGCGATCAAGTACTACCGCGAAGGCTATTCGGCCGCGATCGCCGTCGTGCTGTTCGCGATCATGCTCGTCTATATCGTGTGGCAGCTGCGCAAGCTGGTGCGCGTCGAGTCGTAAGGACCACAGCAAGGACCACCAACATGTACCCGATGCCCGTGTCCCGCTGGGGACGTCCCGCCCGCCTGCTGTACCGGTTGTCGTTGCCGTGCGCGCTCGCGCTGTGGCTCGTGCCGCTGCTCGCGGTGCTCGTCACGTCGATCCGCTCGACCGACGAGATCGTGGCCGGCGATTACTGGCGCTGGCCGAAGCAGTTCGCGCTCGTCGACAACTACGGCGCCGCGCTCACGCAAACGCCGATGCTCCATTATTTCGCGAACAGCCTCCTGATCACGGTGCCGTCGGTCGCCGCGTCGATCCTGCTCGCGTCGCTCGCCGGGCATGCGCTCGCGAACTACCGGTTCCGCGGCAATCTCGTGCTGCTCGGCCTGTTCGTCGCCGGCAATTTCGTGCCGATCCAGATCCTGATGATTCCGGTGCGGCAGATCATGCTCGGCGTCGGCCTGTACAACACCGTGTGGGCGCTCGTGCTGTTCCACACCGCGTTCCAGACCGGCTTCTGCACGCTGTTCCTGCGCAACTTCATCCGCGAGCTGCCGTTCGAGCTGATCGAGGCCGCGCGCGTCGAAGGCGCGTCCGAGTGGGCGATCTACTGGCGCGTCGTGCTGCCGCTCGTGCGGCCCGCGCTCGCGGCGCTCGCGATCCTCGTGTTCACGTTCGTGTGGAACGACTACTTCTGGGCACTGTGCCTCACGCAAGGCGACGACGCGGCACCGATCACCGTCGGCGTCGCCGCGCTCAAAGGGCAGTGGACGACCGCCTGGAACATCGTGTCGGCCGGCTCCGTGCTCGCGGCGCTGCCGTCGGTCGCGATGTTCTTCGCGATGCAGAGGCACTTCGTCGCGGGGCTCACGTTCGGCGCGACGAAGGGCTGATCCGTCCCATCCTCTTTCTTCAGCAAGGAATCCACGATGCATCTCGGCGTTTGCTATTACCCCGAACACTGGCCGCGCGAACAATGGGCGCGCGATGCGCGGCGGATGGCCGAACTCGGCCTGACGCGCGTGCGGATCGCCGAATTCGCGTGGAGCCGGATGGAGCCGGAGCCCGGCCGCTACGACTGGGCGTGGCTCGACGAAGCGATCGACACGCTCGCCGGCCAGCACCTGAAGATCGTGCTCGGCACGCCGACCGCGGCACCGCCGAAATGGCTCGTCGATCGCCATTCGGAGATCCTGCCGGTGGGCGCGGACGGCGCGGTGCGGCAGTTCGGTTCGCGTCGTCATTACGACATCGCGAGCCCGGCGTATCGCGAGCACTGCGTGCGCATCGTTGACGCGATGGCGCGGCGCTACGGCGCGCATCCGGCCGTGATCGCGTGGCAGACGGACAACGAAATCGGCTGTCACAACACGCTGCCGAGCTATACGCGTGCGGCGCTCCACGGCTTTCGTGCGTGGCTTGCCGCGCGTTACGGCGATATCGGCGCGCTGAACCGCGCGTGGGGCAACGTGTTCTGGAGCATGGAGTATCGCGGCTTCGACGAGATCGAGCTGCCGCGCCATACGCCGACCGACGCGAATCCCGCGCATCTGCTCGATTTCCGGCGCTACCAGTCGGACGAGGTCGCGCGGTTCCATGCGGTGCAGGTCGATGCGATCCGCCCGCACGCGCCCGGCCGCGACGTGCTGCACAACTTCATGGGGTTTTTCACCGAATTCGATCATTACGCATTCGCGCGAAGCGGGCTCGACGTCGCCGCGTGGGACAGTTATCCGGTGCCGCGTACCGAAGTGCTGCCGCTCGACGAAGCGGACAAGCAACGCTGGGCCCGCACCGGGCATCCGGACGTCTCCGCGTTCTCGCACGACCTGTATCGCGGCGTCGGCAACGGCCGGATGTGGGTGATGGAGCAGCAGGCGGGGCCGGTCAACTGGGGGCCGTACAACCCGGTGCCGCACGCGGGCGCGGTGCGGCTTTGGACGTGGGAAGCGTTCGCGCATGGCGCGGAGCTCGTGTCGTATTTTCGCTGGCGGCAGTATCCGCATGCGCAGGAGCAACTGCACTCGGGGCTCAACGCGCCGGACGACCGGCTGGCGCCGGGCGGCCACGAAGTGGCGCGCGTCGCACGCGAAATCGCCGCGCTGGATCCCGCGCTCGTCGCCGGCGAGTGTGATGCGCCCCGTGTCGCGCTGCTGTTCGACTACGAGGCCGACTGGATGATCCGGATCCAGCCGCACGGCGCCGATTTCGACTATCAGCAGCATGCGTTCGACTGGTATCGCGCGCTGCGCGAACTGGGCCTCGACGTCGACATCGTCGCGGCCGGCGCCGACGTGTCGCGTTACGCGCTCGTCGTCGCGCCGACGCTGCCGGTCGTCACGGATCGCATCGTCGAGCAGGCCGCGAGCGGACACGCACACTGGCTGTTCGGGCCGCGCACGGGTTCACGCACCGCTGAATTCGCGATCGCGCCGGGTCTCGCACCGGGCAAGCTGCGCGATGTGCTACCGGTGCGGATCGGCCAGGTCGAGTCGCTACGGCCGTCGCTCGCGCCGCGTGTGTCGTTCGACGGCATCGACGGCCATGCGCTGAAATGGCGCGATCACGTCGATATGGAGGCGGCGCACGGCGCAGACGTGCTGGCCGCCTGCGACGACGGCGTGCCCGCACTCGTGCGGCGCGGTCGCGTGACGATGGCGACGGCCTGTTTCGACCGCACGCTGTTGCGCGCGATCGTCGCCCGCTGTGCGAGCGATGCCGGCCTGTTGGTGCGCGCGATGCCGGACGGTGTGCGGTTGCGCCGACGCGGGCGCGTGACGTTCGCGTTCAACTACGGCGACACGCCGTGCATGCTGCCCGCGCCGGGCGGTGCCACGTTCGTCCTCGGCAATCGCGACCTCGGCGCGGTCGACGTCGCCGCCTGGGTCGAGCCGGACTGACGCGATGCAGTCGTTGCGGCCGATGCTGTTGCATTTCGCGCGCCTGGCGGGAATCGCGCACTTCGTGCCGCTGTCCGCGGCGGCGCTGATGCTCGGCGTCGCGATGTCGTTTACGGCGCCGTACCTGTCGCTGTTCGGCGTCGAGGCGGCGGGCATGTCGCCGTTTCTGGCCGGCATCTTCATGACGTCGATCGCGGCGAGCGGCGTCGTCGCGAGCACGTGGGGCGGGCGCTGGTCGGATCGACGCGAGCGGCACCGGCCGCTGCTCGTGGTGTCGCTCGGGGCGGCCGCGCTCGGCTTCGCGCTGCTGTGCGTGCTGCGCGCGCATGGGCCGGTGATCGCCGCCGGCACGATCCTGCTCGGCGCGGGCGCCGTGTCGCTGTCGCAGATCTTTTCGTTCGCGCGTGCGGTGCTGCCCGTCGCCGACGATGCGCAGCGCGAACTCGCGTCGGCCGCGCTGCGCACGATGCTGTCGATCGCGTGGGTGTTCGGCCCCGCGCTCGGTGCGCTGATTCTCGCGCAGACGGGTTTTACCGGACTCTTTCTGGCGGCTGCCGCGGGCTTCGTCGCGTGCGCGGCGATCGTCGCGCGGATTCCGGAGCCGGCGCGGCGGCCCGTGGCGGCTCACGTGCAAGCCCCGGACCGCGTTGCGCCGCCGCCTGACGCTGCGCGTGCAGCGGTCGTCGTCGTCGCAACGCGTGCAAGCGTGCTGCGCACACTCGTCGCGCTGACGCTGATCGGGCTCGCGGCGAACGCGACGATGATCGTGCTGCCGCTCTACATCGTGCACGCGCTCGGCGGCACGCCGGCGAACGTGTCGGCCGCGCTCGGGCTCGCCGCGCTGCTCGAGATTCCGATGATGCTGTGGCTCGGCATCCGTTCGACGCGCCTCGACAAGGCGCGCTGGCTGACCGCGTGCGCGCTCGTGCATGCGGCGTATTTCGTCGGCCTCGCGACGGTGACGCGCGTGAACCTGATCCTGCCGCTGCAACTGCTGAGCGCATGCGTGGTCGCGATCACGTCGTGTCTCGGGATGACGCGCGTGTGCGACCTGATGCCCACGCGCCCTGGCACCGCGACCGCGATGTTCTTCAGCACCGCGCGGGTCGGCTCGATCGCATCCGGTGTGCTGTCGGGCGCGTGCGTCGATCTGTTCGGCTATCGCGCGACGTTCGCCGGATGCGGCGGGCTCGCGCTCGTGGCGTGCGTGCTGCTCGCCGTGGATGCGTACGGCGAGCGGGGCGGCGCACGCCGCACGAGCGGGGCGCGCCACGGCTTCGATTCACCGCACTGACGCGGCATGCGCCGGTGCGGTGAAGCCGCGGCGCGGTGACGCGTCAGCGCTGCCGGAACGCGCCGAGCGACGGCAGCGCGCGACCGTGGAAATCGAACAGCGTGTTGTTGTCCCACTGGTCGCCCGCGCCGAGCTTCCAGCCGACACCGGGCGTCGGGATCCATTCCGGTTCCCACCAGAACACGCCCTTGCCGCGATTGCCGGGCACGCCTTTCACGATATCGACGACCGCCGCGAGAAATTGCGCCTGGCCGGCCGGCGACGGCGGGAAGGTCGTCGAGCCGGTGTTCGTCATCGCGTTCGGCTCCGAATCGCCGTCGCTCGTGGTCCACGGATAGGCGGTCTCCACGACGATCAGCTCCTTGTCGTAGCGCACCGCGAGATCGTTCGCGTTGTTGCGCAGATCGTCGAGCGCGCCTTGCCATTGCGGGTAGTACGACAGGCCGATCACGTCGAACGCGACGCCGCGCTGCTTCGCGCTGTCGAACCACCAGCGGCTCTTGCCGTTGTCGCCGCCGCTGTCGATATGCAGCATCACCTTGATGCGCGGATCGACCGCCTTCACCGCGTCGTGACCGGTTTTCAGCAACTGCGCGAGGTTGTCCCACTGATCGTAGCGGCCGAGCGGCCACAGCATGCCGCCCGTGATCTCGTTGCCGATCTGCACCCACTCGGGCCGCACGCCGGCGCGCTGCAACTGGCGCAGCACGTCGGTCGTATAGGCCGACAGCAGCGCGCACGTCTCGGCGAGATTCTTGCCGGCCCACGCATGCGGCGGGTATTGCTTGCCGGGGTCGGCCCACCAGTCGCTGTAGTGGAAATCGATCAGGATGCGCATCCCGAGCGCGGCCGCGCGCTGCGCGAGTGCCACGGCGTGCGTGGCATTGTTGTAGCCCGCCGCAGCGCTCTGGTTCGCGGGGAAGAAATCCGGATTGCCGGGATCGTTCCACACCTTGATCCGGATCGAATCGACGCCGTGCGCGCGGAGAATCTTCAGGCAGTCGCGCGGCGCGCCGCCGCCGTCGAAGAAGGCCGCGCCATGCGCTTCGAGTTCGGGCAGCGTCGAGATGTCGGCCCCCATCGCGAAGCCGCCGGCCGTCGCACTGCGCGGCGCGGGTCGTGCGAAGGCAGGCAGCGGGCCAGCCAGGTCGAGGCACGCAAGCGCCGCGCTCGAGATGCTCCAGCGCAGCATCGATCGTCTGTTCATCGTCATCCTCCATGTCATGGACCCCGTCGTGCGTGGGGTCGGCTTCGGTGTTTTTAAGCGCTTAAATTTCGACCTGCGAGACGAGGCCGAATGGAGCGTAGCGCATCTGTCGCCGCCGATGCAAAGAACCCGCGCGTTGCCTACTATCTGGCGAGCGCCGTCACGCGTTGCTCGTCGTCGCAGTGCGGCTCGACGGACGGCACGATTGGCGCGGACGGCGCTCGCGTGGCCGTCGGCGGACTCTGGCGCTCTGTCGCGGTCGGCCGCTCGCGGCGTACGCGCTCGCAGCATGCGCGCCGCGCTAGGACCGGTCGCGATTGCGAGCGCGCGTCGCTCCGGTGATGACCGCGATGCCGAACAGGATGACGGCCACGATCTCGATGATGTGCTGAGAGACGTGCAGCGTCATCAAACCCCAGGCGACGCCGCCGATGAAAATGATCCATCCGACCAGGTAGATGAGCAGGGTCATCGTTCTTCTCCTTGCAGTGTTGGCCCGTGACACCGATTGCCGGTCGTGCAAAATTTACCGCTCGTGCGGCGAGGCGCGATGAAAGGCGCGATCCGCGCATGCGGGAGCATGTTGCGAGCCTGGCTTGGCCGCGCCGGCAGCATTTCCCGGCTACGCAGCTCGCCGAGTGTTTCACTCCGCCGCATCCTGCGCATGCAGCCCCAGCCGCGCCATCAGCCGCCCGGCATCGAACGGCGCTTGCGTTTTCGTATCGTTGTCGAAGTAGCAGTACACGTCGCGCGTCTGCGCACGCGGCGGTTGCAGCGCCGGTGCGGCGAGACGCGCATCGGCCGGTTGCGCGCCCCGGCTCCACGCGTCGATTCTTTGCGCCCATCGTTCGAGCGCCGCATCGGCGTATTCGCCCGAATACTTCGTTTCGGTGCCGTGCAGCCTCAGGTAGACGAACCGCGCGCTCAGATCCTCGAACTGCGGCCACGCCTCGGTCGAATCCGACACGACGAGCGCGACCTTGTGGCGGCGCAGCAGCTTCACGAATGCCGGGTCCACGAAGCTGTCGTGCCGCACTTCCACCGCATGACGCAACGGCCGCTTGCGGTCGATCTGCAGATACGGCTCGCGAACCCGCGCATCGTGCCGGCGGGCGAGCGCGAGCGCCGCCTCCGTATCGTGCGGCAGCAGGCTCAGGAAGCGCTCCATGTGCGCCGGGTCGAATCGCAACGACGGCGGAAATTGCCACAGCAGCGGCCCGAGCTTGTCCTTCAGCGCGAACAGCCCCTGGGCGAAAAAATTCGCGCACGCGACCGTGGCCGTTTCGTCACGAAAACGCAGCATGTGCGTCAGGTAACGTGAACCTTTCACGCTGAACACGAACCCCGGCGGCGTGTCGGCGTACCAGCGCCGCCAGCTGTCGGGCGCTTGCAGGCTGTAGTGCGTGCCGTTGATTTCGATCGTCTGCATCCGGCCCGATGCGTATCGCAGCTCGCTGGCCTGCTTCAGGTCGGCGGGGTAGAAGGTTCCCCGCCAGCCCGGGTAGCGCCAGCCTGAAATGCCGATGTGAATCCTGCCCGAAGTGCGTGTCACGTCGATGCCCGGCCGCGCCGGGTTCCTGATGCGGTTCCGGCGACGAGCAATCTGCGTGCCGCGACCGTCGCCGATTTGTTTTCTTAAAGACCGTGCCACGTTCGGCCGGTATGATCGCTGCGCTCGCGAGCGACGCAATCGGCCGGTGCGTACCGATTCATGCGTCACCGGCTGCGCCAGCACGGCAATCAAGACCATGACGACACTACCGGACGGACCAGGCGATGCGCGGTCCGCCGATTCGGCCGAACGGGCCAACCCAGCACGACGGAGTATCGACACGATGTGGACGGAGACAGGGACGGGGCGGTGCGCGCGGGCGATCGCGGCCGGCGGGGCAATGTGCGTGGCCGCCGCGGGCGGGGCGTACGCGCAGGCAACGGCGCCGGGCGCCGCGGCAGTCGCGCTGCCGCCGATCGACGTGCGAGGGCCGGCCGACGCTTCGTCCGTCGGGCTCGTCGCGCGGCGCACCGTCACCGGCACCAAGACCGACACGCCGATCGACGAAATTCCGCAAACGATCAACATCGTGACCGCGCAACAGATTGAGATGACCGGCGCGGCCGACCTGAACCAGGCGTTGCGCTACGTGCCGGGTTTCGCGACGTTCGGCGCCGACAGCCGCACCGACTGGTATGCGGCGCTGCGCGGCTTCACGCCGACGCTGTATGTCGACGGCCTGCCGGCGCCGAATACCGCCGTGATCGCGAACTGGCGCGTCGATCCGTACACGATCGACTCGATCGCGGTGCTGCGCGGGCCGACGTCGGTGCTGTATGGCGCGGGCGAGCCCGGCGCGATCGTCGACGCGCACACGAAGCTCGCCGACGGCGAGCGCGTGCGTGAAGCCGGCGTGCAGATCGGCAACGATGCGCGCAAGCAAGCGATGCTCGACGTCGGCGACCGGCTCGATCCGGATGGCAGGTACGCCTACCGCTTCGTCGGCGTCGCGCGCGACGGCAACGCGGTGACCGGCCCGAACGGCGACCGGCGCGTCGCGCTCGCGCCGTCGTTCCGGTGGCGGCCGAACGCGGATACGTCGTTGACATTTTCCGCGACGTTCCTGCAGGACAGCGGCGACATCTCGTCGAACTTCCTGCCCGCGTCGGGTACGGTGCTGCCGAACCCGAACGGCCGTCTGTCGCAGGACCTCTACATGGGCGACCCGTCGTTCAACGACTACCGCAAGAAGCAATGGTCGCTCGGCTACGCGCTGGAACACCGCGTGAATGCGATCTGGACGCTGCGTCAGGACGTGCGCTGGTCGCACCTGTCGCTCGACGACGCGACGGTGTTCGGCAACGGCCTCGCGCCCCGCAGCACGACGAACATGATGCGTTTCGCGGGGCTGTTCCAGCTCAACTACAGCCGGCTCGACATCGACAACCACGCGCAGGCGCGCTTCGGCACCGGGCCGCTCGAACACACGCTGCTGTTCGGCGCGCAATTCGACCGGCAGACGACGACCAACAGCGTATGGCTTGCGCTCGCGCCGTCGCTCGACCTGTACCACCCCGTCTATCGGCCCGTGACGGCCGCGATCTTCTCCGGCCCGACGTCGCTCGGCCACGTCGACCAGTACACGGCGATGAACGCGTTCGGCGTGTATGCGCAGGATCAGATCCGCTGGCGGCGCTGGACGCTGACGCTCGGCGGCCGCGAGGATGTCGTGAATGCGCGGTTCGACGACCGGTCGGCGGGCACGCACGTGCAGCAGGACGTCAGTGCGTTTTCGGGGCGCGTCGGGCTCACCTATCGCGGCGACGCCGGGTGGTCGCCGTACGTCAGCTATTCGACGTCGTTCGATCCCATCATCGGCGTGCGGATGTTCGGCGGCGGCTTGCCGAAACCGACGCGCGGCGCGCAGACGGAGGCCGGGCTGCGCTGGCAGCCGCCCGGCCGGAACCTGATGCTGAACGCGGCCGTGTATCAGATCGACCAGACCAACGTCGTGACGCCGACGCCGGTCAATCTCGACCCGACCGCCACGACGTCGGTGCAGACCGGCAAGGTGCGCTCGCGCGGCATCGAGCTGAGTGCGGTCGGCAAGGTGACGCGCGAGCTGTCGATCGTCGCGTCGTATCTCTATCAGGACGTCAAGAACGTGCAGGCGAACGACGCGTCGCTGAACCACTGGCCGGTGTCCGTGCCGCTGCCGCGGCAGATGGCGTCGATGTGGGCCGACTGGACCTGGCACACGGGCGCGCTGGCGGGCGTCGGCGTCGGCGGCGGCGTGCGCTACCAGAGCGCGTCGGCCGGCGCGCCGGACAATTCGCTGACGGTGCCGAGCGCGACGCTTTACGATCTCGCGATCCATTACGACCTGCCGCGCTGGCGTTTCGCGGTGAACGTCGCAAACCTGTTCGACCGGCGTTATGTCAGCGGATGCCAGTCGTACGCGGTGTGCGTGTTCGGCAACGAGCGGACCGTGCTGGCCAGCGCGAAATACAGCTGGTGAGCATGCGACTTACGCGCGACGTTGCGGCTCGCCGGTCGCGGTGCGTGCACCCGCATGGCCCTGGCGTCGCCATTCGGTCGGCGTGATGCCGAAACGTTCGCGAAAGGCGGTCGCGAAATTGGCCGGCGTCGAAAAGCCGATTTCCTTCGCGATGCTGGCGATGCTGAGCGAGGTCGAATCCAGCAGATCCTGCGCGATCCGCAGCCGCTCGAAGCGCAGATACTCGAACACCGTCTGGCCGAGATTGTCGCGAAACGCGCGCGACAAGCGCTTTTCGTGCGTGCCGACCGCGCGCGCCAGTTCTTCCACCGTCGGCGGATCGTTCAGCGTGCGCGACAGGTGGCGGATCGCCGCGCGCACGATGATGTCGTCGTCGTTGCCGGCCGCGAACGGGTTTTCCGCCGCGTCCGCCTCGGCCGGCCGTTCGCGTTTCGTCCGTGAGAGCTGCACGCGAATCCGTGCGATCACCTCGGCCGGCTCGAACGGTTTCACCACGTAGTCGACGCCGCCGATCTCGAGCCCCTCGAGCCGTTCGTGCAATGCGCCGGCCACGGTCAGGAAGATGACCGGGATCGCGCACGTCAGCGGATCGGCGGCGAGCAGCCGGCACGCGGTGAAGCCGTCCATGCGCGGCATGCGCACGTCCATCAGGATCAGGTCGGGTAGCAGCGCCTGCGCGCGCTGGCACGCTTGCGCGCCGTCGGATGCGATGCTGATCCGGCATCCCGTGCCGCGCAGGATGTCGATCAGCAACCGGAGCTGGTCGGGTTGATCGTCGACGATCAGGATATGAGCGTCGCTCAATGCGGAGATCGGTGAAGGCATCGTGCACCTGTTGTGAAAAGGCGGTTGGCTGCGTTTCCGCGGGTGGCCTGCCCGGTGCGGTGGAAACGTCGGAAGCCGCTCTGTGGCGATGCATCCATCGCATCGCACGCCCGCATCGATTCCGGACAGCGCGAAACGGCGCGGCGGGCAACCGCCCGGCGCATCGGACGGCGTGGGTTGTTTTGATCACTGAGCCGGTAAAGATGCGCGGGATTGCCGTGTTTGCGCGAGGAATGACCGCGACTGCCGGAATCGATGCGAGCGGAATTGTAGGAGCATATTTCGAATCCGGCCAGACATGACGACTCCATTCGTGCCATTCCGCGTGCGTGATTATCGAAAATGGCGGTTTGCGACAGGAACGTGAAGCGTCGATATGCGTCGATGCTCGTGGTTTACGCGTATATCCGGTGGAAAAACGCACGGCCGGCCGCGTTTCCCGATTGGCTTTTTCAGACGAAATATTATTTGAATCCGCTTTGGCAAAGTATTTATCCGCTCGATAAAAGATTTTGAATGGCGGCGCCAGCGCGAAATCGTTTGCGGAATGCGTGTATTTTGCGTAAGCCTTTGAATAATATAAATTTTACAATCTATAAAGAATGCCGGCTTTAATAATTCAAGTCCGTGTCTCATAATTCGTCCGAACTTTGAACGACGGGTGGCGCAGGGCAGCGGAAGCACCGCAAGCGGTGACGGACGTTGCCTGACCCGGGCCTCGCGCATCGATTGATGACGGTCCAGGCCGGGGTTCGCTGCACCGAAGTGAAACTCCGGTTGCCGGAGATGAAATAAAAGAAGCGTGGTGGGTCGCGGTCAGCGCGGCGAAAAATCGGGGAAGTACATGACGACGGCTTGAATCTCCGGATTCAGTCGGGGAAAAGCTCGTCCATGACAATCAATACGCATTCCTAAGTCAGTTGTCGAATTAACGAAACGGGACATCGAGCCGACGGCATGCCCCGGGCTTTCGAACGCCCGGTCGAAACGGCTGCTCGCTGCGTGTCGTCTCGGCATGGCTTGCCGTGAAGCGGAATCCGCTTCCGAACCGAAGTCGCAATCGAAGTCGAAGCTGTCAATAAAAGTAAGTAGTCCGTATTCAAACCAGACGCTACACAACGGAGCAGAAGACCATGAAGAGGAAGCAGATTTCGGCGCTCGCCGCCGCGATGTTCACGGGTGCGGGTGTGCTGATCGCCGGCGCCGCCCACGCGGACAATTTCGTCGACCGCGGTAACCCCGACAACGCGCTGAACGGCCAGTGTATCGACGGCACCAACCCGCTATGCGTGGCAACGAAGAACGGCAGCTACGTCGCAGTCAGTACCGCGAACGTGACGCAGGGCACCAATGCGAAGGCCGGTACCAGCGGTATCGCGATCGGCGACCAGTCGAATGCGAGCAGCAAGGGCGGCAGCGGCAGTGGCGGCGCGATTGCGATCGGGGTCGGCTCGCAGGCGCTGGCGAACTCGGCCACCGCGATCGGCACGGTGGCGGTCGCCCAGGGCAATACCTCGCTGGCGATCGGCCGCCAGTCGGCGGCGGTCGGTGATTTCTCGATGGCGCTCGGCAACGTCGCCGATGCGCACGGCACGAGCTCGATCGCGCTCGGTCACTCGGCGCTCGCCAGCGGCGACCGCTCGGTCGCGATCGGCGGCGCGAACCCGACGTCGAGCGATGGCGTATCGGCCGGCGCGTCGTACGACGCGGCCACGCAAACGCGTGCCGGCGGGACGCAGTCGGTGGCGATCGGCGCCGGCGCGCAGACGAGCGACAACAACCAGGTGGCGATCGGCTCGGGCAGCGTCGGTGCGAACAACGGCGGCACGCCGGTATTCGGCGGCACGGCCGCGCCGGTGGGCGGCGCGGTATCGTTCGGCGCGATCGGCAGCGAACGTCAGCTCAAGAACGTCGCGGCGGGCGCGGCCGATACGGACGCCGTCAACGTCCAGCAGCTGAAGAACGTGAACAGCACGCTGAGCACGAGCATCGGCAACGTCGACGCACGCGTGACGTCGGTCGGCAACGCGCTGTCGACCTCAATCTCGAACGTCGACCAGCGTGTGACCAGCGTCGGCAACAGCCTCAGTACGAGCATCGTCACGGCCACGCAGAACGTCGTCAAATACACCGACGACTCGCACGCGGCGATCGCGCTCGACGGCGCCGCCGGCACGACGATCGGCGGCGTGGCCGCCGGCGTCGCCGATACCGATGCGGTCAACGTCGGTCAGTTGAAGGGCAGCCTCACGCCGCTGCAGACGTCCATTTCGACGGCGGCTTCGAACATCACGAACCTGCAGAACAGCGTGACGGGCATCAACGGCTCGCTGAGCACGGCGGCATCGAACATCGCCGGCCTGCAGGCGGCCGATACGCGCAACGTCAAGTACGACGGCGCGAGCGGCTTCGACTCGGTGACGTTCGCCGGCCCCAACGGCACGACGCTGCACAACGTCGCAGACGGCAAGGACCCGCACGACGCCGTCAACGTCGGCCAGTTGAACGGCGGCCTCGCGTCGCTCAGCACGAGCGTGACGAACAACCTCAGCACGACGCTCGGCAACCTGAGCACGTCGATCACCAGCCAGATCGGCAACGCGACGAAGAACGCGGTGCAGTACGACGACGATGCGCACGGCGGCGTCACGCTCGGCGGCAAGGGCGCAACGGCGCCGGTCGGCCTGCACAACGTGGCGGACGGCGTGGCGGCGGGCGATGCCGTGAACGTCGGCCAGCTCGGCAAGGCGACCGACACGCTCAACCAGTCGATCATGACCGTCGGCAACCAGGTGACGGCGAATACCGGCAACATCGCGGCGCTCCAGCAGGATGCGCTGCAGTGGAACCCGGGCCTCGGCGCCTACGATGCGAGCCACGGCGGCCACGGCCCGCAGCTGATCAGCAACGTCGCGGCCGGCAAGAGCGGCACGGATGCGGTCAACGTCGACCAGCTGAACGCGGCGATTCACGACGGCACGAGCCAGCTCGATGCGCTCGCGGTCAAATACGACGATGCGAGCAAGCAGCAGGTGTCGCTCGGCGCGGGCAACGGCGGCAGCCCGGTGCGCCTGACCAACGTCGCGGCAGGCAACGTCGCGGCCGGCAGCACCGACGCGGTGAACGGCGCGCAACTGCGCCGCGCGACCGACGGCGCCGCGGCCGCGCTCGGCGGCGGCGCGACGGCGAACCCGGACGGCTCGATCGGCGCGCCGAACTACAAGATCGGCGGCAGCGCGTTCAACAACGTCGGCGACGCGCTGACGAACCTCGACGGCCGCGTCGGCAGCAACACGACGACGCTCGCGAATCACGAAACGCGCATCGGCAATGCCGAAACCAATATCGCCGGCAACACGGCGGCGATCGCCGGGCTGCAGCAGGATGCGCTGCAATTCGACCCGACGCTCGGCGCATTCAACGCCGCGCGCGGCGGCGCGCCGACGAAGCTGAGCAACGTGGCCGACGGCAACGTCGCCGCGGGCAGCACGGACGCGGTGAATGGCGGCCAGTTGTCGGGCGTGAAGACCGCGCTCGAGCAGCAGATCACGAACGTGTCGAACCAGGCCGGCGAAGCCGTGAAGAACGTCGTCAAGTACGACGTCGACGCGAGCGGCAACCGGCTGAATTCGGTGTCGCTCATCGGCGGCGACGCCACGTCGGCGGTCGTGCTGAAGAACGTCGCGGCGGGCACCAGCGATACCGACGCGGTGAACGTGAAGCAGCTGAAGGACGTGCAGTCGAACCTGAACCAGCTCGGCGCGCTCGCGGTGCAGTACGACGACAGTTCGAAGAGCACGATCACGCTCGGCGGCGCGGGTGGCACGCGCATCACCAACGTGCAGGCCGGCACGCTCGGCGCCACCAGCACCGACGCGGTGAACGGCTCGCAGCTCTACGCGACCAACCAGCAGGTGTCGAAGAACACCACCGACATCTCGAACCTGCAAGGGAGCGTGACGAACATCGCGAACGGCAAGGCCGGTCTCGTGCAGCAGCAGGACCCGAACGGCGCGATCACGGTCGGCAAGGATTCGGGCGGCGCGAGCGTGAACTTCTCGGGCACGGCGGGCGACCGCGTGCTGACCGGCGTCGCGGCGGGCGTGAGCGACAACGACGCGGTCAACATGGGCCAGTTCAACAACGCGCTGAAGAACGTGGCGGCCAACGACAAGATCCGCGCGGCCGCGACCGATGCGAACACCACGTGGATCGCGCGTGCCGATGCGGGTTCGATCGGCTCGACGGCGACGGCGACCGGCAAGAACGCGGTGGCGGTCGGCCAGGGCTCCGTCGCCGATCGCGACAACTCGTTCTCGGTCGGCGCGAAGGGCAGCGAGCGCCAGGTCACGAACGTCGCGGCCGGCACGGCGCCGACCGACGCGGTGAACGTGCAGCAGTTGAACGACAACCTCGCGACGGCGTCGACGCAGGCGAAGGGCTACACCGACCAGCGCATCGGGCAGGTGTACAACTCGTTCAACGACCTGAAAAAGGACATGTACGGCGGCGTCGCGTCGGCGATGGCGGTGGCCGGCTTGCCGCAGCCGACCGGCGCGGGGCGCTCGATGGTGTCGGCGGCGACGTCGAACTATCACGGCCAGCAGGGCTTCGCGGCCGGCTACTCGTACGTGACGGAGAGCAACCGATGGGTCGTCAAGGCATCGGTGACGGGCAACACGCGGTCGGACTTCGGCGCGGTGGTCGGTGCGGGTTACCAGTTCTGATGGGGCTCGCGCAGCGTTGAGCGATGAGCGGGTGCCGGGCAACGGCAGTCATGCCTGGCACTCGCGGTCGAACGGTGGCCCGGGGCCCGTGTGCGGACCCCGGGCCTGTGTCGTTCGACGCACATCGGTTCGAGCGGTCGCGCCGCGTCCGTCGCGCGGCTCCGAATGCGAGCAGCACGACCCGCGCCGCGCATTGCCCATCGCTCGAACGACGGCCTCATGCGGGCTTGGCGCCCCGCGCACCCGTGCGTCCAATGCGAGTTGTGGAATGCGAGCCCACGCTCGTATTCTGAAGTCCTCGGGCGGCACGGCATGGGGCCTCCGCCCACCACCGCATCGGAGAGCGCGACCATGACCGAAACGACAGCCACGATGAAGCTGAACCACCTGAGCTTTCCCTCCGCCGACACGCTGGCCACCGCCCGATTCTTCGAGCGATACCTCGGCTTCACGATAGCGGGAAGCTGGGAAAAATCCTGGATCCTCAAACGCCCGGGCTTCGACGTCGTGATCGATCACGTCGGCGACGGCGTGCCCGCATGGCCCGCCAATTTCCACGTCGGCTTCGAACTGCCGAGTCTCGATGCCGTGCACGCGTTGTTCGCGCGCTTCAAGGAGGAAGGCGTCGCGATGGAGACGGACGTCTTCAACAACGGGCGCGGCTCGCGCTTCTTTTGCCGCGCGCCGGGCGGCGTGATGTTCGAACTGAACACGCGCGCGGATGCCGCGCCGGAATATCAGGGCACTTTCGACGATTGATGCGACGCAGTGCGTGCCACGCTCAATCGCAACGGCTGGCGCGGGCGAGCGTCTCGATGACCGCGCGGGTACGCGACGGCTTGGTGATCTCCGTCCATTGCAGATGCGCGTATTTCGGGTCGTCGCGCAAGCCGGCGAACTTCACGCGGTTTCTCGCGAACGTCGTGTACGACCACAGGAGCACCGAGTCCCGCGAGCAGAACGCCATCCGCAGCGATTCCCGGTTGCCGTGAGAGAGCCGGGTGCGCATGAGCCCGCGGCCGATCGTGCGCCGCAGCACACGGGAAAACACCGTCCATCGCCCGAAGTTGAGCCATACGACGTGCGTGGCCCTCGACCACAGCACGTCACGCACCGCGCTGTAGTTTCCGTCGGCGACCCAGCGGTCGCCGGCCGTCGCCGCCCGCACCGCATGGTCGAACTGCGCGGGCGGCACGGCGGTCCAGCCCGGGCCCCAGTAGAGCCGGTCGAGTTCGATGTACGGGCAGGCCGCGGCGGCGGCCAGTGCGCTGGCAAAGGTGGATTTCCCGGCTCCGCTTGTTCCGACGACGATGACGCGCATGGGTGTGACCACCGGCAAAAAGGTGAGGGCGCGTATTGTGCCCGAAGCGCGCGGGTGGACTGGTATCCGTAGCGGGAAAAAGCGGACCGCTGGCGAACCCGCGCATCGATCAATCGAGCGGCGGCACCGCACCATCCCGCAACATCTTGACGAGCCTTGCGCGCCGCTTCTCGAGATCGGCGATCTGGCGGTCGATCGCTTCGAGGCGTTCGCGCTGGACGTCGGTGATCTGGTCGCACGAGCGGGCGCCGTCGATCAGCAACATGCAGTCCGGAAAGCCGCGAATGTCGTCGAGGGTGAAACCGGTCGCGATCATGCGCTGAATCTGCTTGACCTGCGTCACAGCCTTGTCGGGAAACAGGCGATAGCCGTTGTCCGCGCGCACCGATGCGAGCAGGCCGTGCTCGTCGTAGTGCCGGATCGAGCGCACGCTCGCGCCGGTGAGCTGCGCGAGTTTGCCGATGGTCAGCAGTGGCTGGGTAGGCGGATTTTTCATGAAGGGCAGGTTAGCACGATCCGCTTGACTCTTACATCAGTGTGAGGGTTGAGACTGGGCGTCCGTTCATGCCTGGAGGAAAACACCATGGATACCCGCGTGCTGATGCGCTGGCTGATTGCCTTGATCTGGTGGGCGATGCCGTTTGCGTGGGCGTACGACGCGGCCGCCGCGCCGCTGAGCTATACCGTGACGTCGACGGACGGCGTGAAGCTGGCCGTTCAGGAAAGCGGCGACCCGGACGGCGTTCCGGTCATCCTGATTCACGGCCTGCTCGGCAGCCGCCTGAACTGGGACGCGCAGGTCCAGAGCGCCGAACTGCGCGGCTTCCGGATCATCACGTACGACCTGCGCGGCCACGGGCTGTCGGACAAGCCGTCCGGCGCGCAGCCGTATCGCGACGGAACCCGCTGGGGCGACGATCTCGCGGCGGTCATCGACGGCACGCATGCGCGCAAACCGGTCGTGGTCGGCTGGTCGCTCGGCGGCGTGGTGATCTCGAACTACCTCGCCCAATACGGCGACCGCGCGATCGCGGGCGCGGTGTACGTCGACGGCGTGGTCGAGCTTGCGCCGGGCCAGATCGTCGATCATCCGGACGTGTATCGCGACATGAATGCGGCGGACCTGAAAACGCATCTCGACGGCGAGCGGACTTTCGTCGGTCTGTGCTTCAACCGCCGGCCGGATGCCGCGACGTTCGAGCGCTTGCTCGCCAACGCTGCGATGGCGTCGTGGGACATGCAAAAGGCCATCCCGACGATGTCGGTATTCGCCGCCGCGGGGCTCGGCCACGCGCGCGTGCCGCTGCTGTTCATCTACGGCGGGCGCGACGCGCTGGTCGACACGCAGGCGACGCTGGCCCGCGCGGCCGCACTGAACTCACGCATCGTCAGCAAGGTGTACGCGGCATCCGGTCACGCGCCGTTCATCGAGGAAGCCGGGCGGTTCAATCGCGATCTGGCCGCGTTCGTCCGGTCGGCGTCCGCGCGATGAAGTGGCGACGTCACGCCGGCGTGACCGGGATGCCAGTGGTGTCGCGCGCCTCACGATCGTGAAAGCGCTGGAACGCATCGATGAGCCGCGCGCGCTGCGCGGCCAGCGACGGATCGCGCCGGTCGCGCGGCCGTGCGACGTCGACGTGGAGTTCATCGTCGACGCGGCCCGGGTTCGGCGCGAGCACCAGCACGCGATCGCCGAGATACAGCGCCTCGTCGAGATCGTGCGTGACGACGATCGCGGCCATCCGGTGCCGATGGACGACCTCGAGCAGCAGCGTCTGCAAGCGCATCCGCGTGATCGCGTCGACCGCGCTGAACGGCTCGTCGAGCAGCAGCAGATCCGGCTCGCCGAACAGCCCGCGCGCGATCGCGGCACGCTGCGCCATGCCGCCCGACAGCGTCGCCGGCAGCTGCCGCGCGACGCCGGCCAGGCCGACCTCGTCGAGCAACCGCGCGACGCTCGGATCGCGTCCGCCCCGCGCGCCGGACGCGAAACCGACGTTGTCCGCGATCGACAGCCATGGCAGCAGCCGCGGCTCCTGAAAGATCACGCCGACGCGCGCGGACGGCCCGGCCAGCGCGCTGCCATCGAGCGTCACGCTGCCGCGGAAGTCCGGGTCCAGGCCGGCGACGATCCGCAGCAGCGTGCTCTTGCCGCACCCGCTCGGGCCGACCACGCAGACGATTTCGCCTCGCGCGACCTGCAACGCGATGTCGGCCAGGATCGTGCGATCGCCATACAGCTTGCGGGCGATCCGCAGGTCGAGCAGCGGCGCGGCGATGCCGGCGGCCGGGCGGACGGAAGGGGAGGCGCTCATTTGCCGCCCTGGCGCGCCGCGCCGTCGAACGCATCGCGCCAGCCGAGCCAGCGCGACTCGATGCGACGCATCGCGCCGTCGGTCAGCTTGCCGAGCAACGCGAGCAGCAGGATCGCGCCGAACACGAGGTCGGGGCGTCCGGTTTCGCGGCCGTCGCTCAGCAGGAAGCCGAGGCCGCGCGTGGCCGCGATCAACTCCGCGGCGACCATGAACATCCACGCGAGGCTGAGGCCGGTCCGCAGGCCGGTGACGATCTGCGGCAGCGCGGCGGGCAGCAGGATCCGGCGGAACAGCGCGAGCGGGCCGAGCCGGTACACCGCGCCGAGCTCGACGAGCTTGCGGTCGACGTCGCGAATGCCGGCGACCACCGCGAGATGAACGGGAAAGAACGCGCCGATCGCGATCAGCGTGATCTTCGGCGCTTCGTCGATGCCGAGCCACAGCAGCAGCACCGGCACCCACGCAAGCGACGGAATCGCGCGCAACGCCTGGAACGTCGGTTCGAACAGCGCATCGACTCGGCGGCTCAGGCCCATCGCCGCGCCGACGACGAGCGCGAGGCCGGCGCCCGCCGCAAAGCCGGCCGCGACGCGCAGCGTGCTCGCGCCGACGTGACGCGCGACCCGCGTGACGCCCATTCGCGCGAGCGTATCGAGAATCTCGCTCGGCGCCGGCACGAGATGTTCGGGCAGCCAGCCGCGCCGCACCACGACCTCGAGCAGCACGAGCGCGGCGAACGGCAGCGCGAGGCCCGCGATGCGCCACGCGCGCAGCGGGTCACGTCGGGCCGCACGCGGCGGCGAAGCGGGTTGGCGGGACGCGAGCGCGTCGCCGCGCGCGGTGGTGTCCGTCATCGGCGTCACGCTCAGTGCGACGCGGCGACGATCGGGCGCGCGAACGACGGATCGAGCAGCGTATCGACGATCTTCGCCGGATCGACGCCCGGCTTGGTCAATTGCTCGGCCGTCAGCACCGGCGCGGCGGCCTTCAGCGCCGCGCGCTGCGTGTC
This sequence comes from Burkholderia sp. IO2, assembly GCF_029522185.1. NCBI lineage: Bacteria > Pseudomonadati > Pseudomonadota > Betaproteobacteria > Burkholderiales > Burkholderiaceae > Burkholderia > Burkholderia sp. IO2. The sequence goes on from NZ_JAKWFH010000045.1 coordinate 26,551, forward strand.
GCCCGGCACCGGGTCGCTGAAGTCGTTGCGCTGAAGCTGCAGCTTCGCGACCGGTAGCGATACCTTCGATTCGTCGGCGACGATTTGCGCGGTTTCGGCCGGATGCGCGACGATCCACTGGCGCGCACGGTCGTAGACCTTCAGCACGCGCGCGACCGCCTGCGGATACTGGCTGGCGAACGCATCGCGCACGTTCAGGAAGCCGTACGTATTGAATGCGACGTTGCGGTACAGCAGGCGCGCGCCGTCGTCGAGCTGCGCGGCGGCCATGTGCGGATCGAGCCCGGCCCACGCATCGACCTGGCCGTTCGCGAGCGCGGTGCGGCCGTCCGGATGCTGCAAGTTGACGATCTCGACGTCGTCGCGGGTCAGGCCGACCGTGTGCAGCGCGCGCAGCGTGAACAGGAACGGATCGGTGCCGCGCGTCGCGGCGATCTTCTTGCCTTTGAGGTCGGCGAGCGAACGGATCGGCGAATCCTTGCGCACCACCAGCGCCGTCCATTCGGGGCGCGAGAACACGTAGACCGTGTGGATCGGGTTGCCGTTCGCGCGCGCGAGCACCGACGCCAGCCCCGCGGCCGAGCCGAAATCGACCGCGCCGCTGTTCAGGTATTCGAGCGCACGATTGCTGCCGAGGCTCAGCACCCAGCGAATCGACGTACCGTCGGCCTTGAACGCGTCGTCGAGCCAGCCGAAGTGGCGGATCACGAGACTTTCGGGCGAGTAGTACGCATAGTCGACGCGGATTTCCGCAGGCGTCGCCGCCTGCGCTTGCATGGACATGAGGCCGGCAAGCGCGGCAACGACGACGGCCGCGGATTGCCACACGCGGGACCAGAACGGCTTCATCGGGGATTCTCCGGAAGAGCGGCAACGCGCCGCGAACAGGCAGGTGACCGGCTAATGTAACGAAGCGCAGGCGATCCGTTAACGAAGAAATCCACGTTTGAACATGCGTGCGGCTGCTAAGCGCGCGCCGTGCAACTTTATGACGCACGCCGATTAATTTATCGGTTTATATCGCTTGGGATTGCCGGATCGAGGGAACAGAATTTCCGCTGCCGGAACCCGGCTGCAGCGGGGCCGCATGCGCTCGACGCCGCGACGGTCGCGAAGGCGCCTGCCCGGTTCCCCGGCTTTACGATCACCTTGCCGTGCATTCGGCATCAAACTAAGGAATCCGATGAGTTCGATCGATCTAGGCTCAGTCACGCCGGTTTCTTCCCCCATCCGCTCGGCGAGCGACGTCGCGCGCCTGATCAATACGGTGGACAGTTCGGTGAGCCACGCACGGATGATCGTGCTGCTGGCGCTCGGCGGCGTGTTTCTCGATGCGTACGACCTGACGACGCTGTCGTACGGCATCGACGACGTGGCGCGCGAATTCGGCCTGACGCCCGCGCTGACCGGGCTGGTCGGGTCGGCGATCATGATCGGCACGATCTTCGGCAGCCTGATCGGCGGTTGGCTGACGGACCGGATCGGCCGCTATCAGGTGTTCATGGCCGACATGCTGTTCTTCGTGGTCGCGGCGATCGCGGCCGGGCTCGCGCCGAATGTCTGGGTGCTGATCGCCGCGCGCTTCGTGATGGGGCTCGGCGTCGGCATCGACCTGCCCGTCGCGATGGCGTTCCTCGCCGAATTCTCGAAGTTCAACGGCCGCGGCAACAAGGCGTCGCGGCTCGCTGCGTGGTGCCCGATGTGGTACGTCGCGTCGTCGGTGTGCTTCCTGCTGATCTTCGGCCTGTATTTCCTGCTGCCGGCCGAGCATGCGGGCTGGCTGTGGCGCGCGTCGCTGATCTTCGGCGCGGTGCCGGCGCTCGTCATCATCCTGTTCCGCAACCGCTTCATGAACGAATCGCCGCTGTGGGCCGCGAACCAGGGCGATCTGGCCAATGCCGCGCGGATCCTGCGCGAATCGTACGGCATTCATGCGCACGAAGCGGACGATGCGCGACGCGAGCCGAGCCCGCCGCCGGTGCGGATTCGCGTGCTGTTCCAGCGTCCGTATCTGGGGCGCACGATCGTCGCCAGCGTGATGAACCTGTGCATCCCGTTCGAATACACGGCGATCGCGTTCTTCCTGCCGTCGATCCTGTCGCAATTCCTCGGCGCGGGCGTGTTCGAGACGATCGCGGCGTCGCTCGCATTGAACGTGCTGTTCGCGTTCACAGGCGGCTTGCTCGGCATGCGACTCGCGTATCGCTATCCGTCGCGTCATGTCGCGATCGCGGGATTTGCGCTGCAAACGGTCGCGCTCGTCGCGCTGGCGCTGGCGGGGCATCCGCACGGCGCATTGGCGGTCGGCGTCGTGCTGCTGATGCTCGGCACGTGGCTGTTCGCCGAAGGGTTCGGGCCGGGTGCGCAGATGATGATCTATCCGACGCTGTCGTATCCGGCCACGATCCGCGGCACCGGCGTCGGCTTCGGGCGGTCGCTGTGCGGCATCGGCCAGGCGCTGGCGCTGTTCGTGCTGCCGATCCTGCAGGCGCGTCTCGGCACCGACATGTTTTGGGTCGTCGCGATCAGCGCGGTCACGCCGATCGTGTTCCTGCTGATCATTCGTTATGAGCCGACGGCGAACGACGTCGACGACGAAAGCGTGGCGTAACCGTCGACCGGGGGCGCTCGCTGTCCCCCTGCAAATACAAACGGCTTCGTCAGACTGCACGAAACCGTTTGTACTGAAGCCGGCCGCCGCGTGAATGCGGACAGACCGGCTTCGACGTCGCCCAACGCTACGCGCTCACCGCTTCCCGCTCGGCCGCGCGCTTGACCTGTTCGATATCGCGAAACTGCGCGGCCGGATGCTCGTCCGGCAGCCGCGCCGAGCCGCCGAAGAGTTTTTCGCGCAGCGTGCCCGGCGCATACGCGGTCGGATACACGCCGCGCCGCTGCAACTCGGGCACGAGATGGCGCACGACGTCCTCGAAGGTTTCATGCGCGACCGCATACGCGAGATTGAAACCGTCCACGTCGGTCGCGGCGACCCATTCCTGCAGGATGTCCGCGACGGTCGACGCCGACCCGACGAACACCGGGCCCATCCCGCCGATGCCGCCCCAGGCCGCCAGCGCCTCGATCGTCCACGCGGTGTCGCCGCCCGACAGGTGCTCGACCGCCGACACGATCGCATTCGTTTCGACGCGCCTGACCGGATCGGTCGGCGCGTACTGGCCGAAGTCGATGCCGGTCCAGCCGGACATGAACACCAGCGAGCCGTCGTACGACACGTAGCGCCGATACTCGTCGAACTTCGCTTGCGCCTTCTCGTCGGTCTCGTCGACGATCACCGTGACGAGGTTGTAGATCAGCACCTTCGCCGGGTCGCGCCCGGCGGCCGCGGCCTGCGCACGTACGTCGGCCACATAGCGCGCAAGCTGGTCGCGGGTCGGCGCGGCGACGAACACGCATTCGGCGTGCTGCGCGGCGAACGCCTTGCCGGGGCCCGACGCGCCAGCCTGGAAGAGTACCGGCGTGCGCTGCGGCGACGGCTCGCACAGGTGATAGCCGGGCACGTCGAAGAAGCGGCCCTTGTGGCCGATCTCATGCACTTTCTCCGGATGCGTGAACACGCGGCCGTCGCGATCGCGCACCACCGCGCCATCTTCCCAGCTGCCTTCGAACAGCTTGTACAGCACTTCGACGTACTCGGCCGCGACCGCGTAGCGGTCGTCGTGCGTGCGCAGCCCGTGATCGCCGACGTTCTTCGCGCCGCTCTCCAGGTACGACGTGACGATGTTCCACGCGAGCCGGCCCTTCGTGTGGTGGTCGGCGGTCGACAGCCGGCGCGCGAACGTGTACGGATGCTCGAACGTCGTTGACGCGGTGATGCCGATGCCGAGATGCTCGGTCGCCATTGCGATCGGCGCGGCGAGCTGCAGCGGATCGTTGACCGGAATCTGCGCGGCCTGGTGCAGCGCGTGATAGTTGCTGCCCTTGTACACGTCGTAGTAGCCGATCACGTCCGCGATGAAGATCGCGTCGAAGATCCCGCGTTCGAGCACGCGGGCGAGGTCGGTCCAGTAGTCGAGATCCTTGTACTGCCACGAGCGGTCGCGCGGATGCGCCCACAGGCCGGGCGACTGGTGGCCCACGCAGTTCATCTCGAACGCATTGAAGCGGATGGTCTTGCTCATTGCGCGGCCCCCGTTTCCGCGCCGGCGCCCGCATGGGCGTCCGCACCGTTGCCGACGCGCCACACGAACGGCGGCGTGCGGCCGTTGATGATCCAGTCGCCGACGATGCGCGCCTTGTAGACGAGCGGATTGTGCGACGACACCGTGCGCGCGTTGCGCCAGTGGCGATCGAGCGCGGTCGTGCTGCGGGTCGCCGACGCGCCGAGCGCGTCGAACAGGCGCGTCGCCGCGCGCAGCACGAGTTCGGACACGACGAGCTGGCTCTGCGCGGATTCGATTTCGGCCGCGACGTTCGCGGCCTGCTCGGCCGCTTCGTCGCCGCCGAAGCGCGCTTCGTACGCGTGCTGAAGCGGCTGCGCGGCGCGCAGCGCGAGCGCATCGGCCGCGTAGGCCCATGACGCGATCTCGCCGATCACCTGCTGCAGCTGCGCGTCGTCACCCGCGCGCGGCGCATTGCCGTGGCTGTACACCCGTGTGCGGTTGCGCACGAGTTCGCCCGCGTCGCGCACGATCGCATGGCCGATGCCGGCGAGCGTCGCGACGTGGAACAGCTGGTAGAACGCGGTCTGGTACTTGAAGCGGCGCGCGAAATCGATCACGTTGTCCGCATCGACCGCCGCGTCCTCGAAACGCGTCGTACCGCTGCCGGTGGTCGTCTGGCCGAAACCGTCCCAGTCGTCCTCGCGGATCACGCCCGGCTGCGCGGTCGCGACGGCGACGATCACGTCGCTGCCGTCGTGCGCGCGCTGCGCGAACACGTCGATCCAGTCGGCGAACAGGCTGCCGGTGCTGTAGAACTTGCGGCCGTTCAGCACGAGCCGGCCGTTTTGCTCCGATACCTTCGTGACGGTCTGGCCGAGCGGTACGTCGCCGGCTTCCGACCATGCATTGCCGACCAGCTGGCCGCTCGCGAAGCGGTCGAACCAGGTCGTCCGTTGCGGGCCGTCCGGTGCGTTCAGCCAGTCCTCGACGAACGCGAAATGTCCGCGCAACGCCTGCGGCAAATTGGAATCGGCGGCGGCCAGCTCGGTCAGCAGCCGGAACAACTGCGGCAGCGACGCGCCGGCGCCGCCCGCGCTCGCCGGCAGCCGTATCGCGCCGAAGCCCGCCGATTTCAGCCAGCCGATCGCCTCGTGCGGCAGTTCGCGGCAGCGTTCGCGTTCGGCGGTGCCGGCGGCGATACGCTCGAAGATCGGCCGGAACCGGCTCGCGAGCGCATCGTAATCGGTACCGGTGGAAAGGTCGGGGGCTGCGTGCGACGAAGTCATGCGGGTTTCCTCGAAGGGCGTGCGCCGGGAGCCCAGTATAGGAAGCGCGAAGCGGGCGTTCCAATAACGGATTCTCGGATCGTTATCGTCGCTGCGTATTACCGCGACTGCGACCGCAACCACGCGGGGACGCATCGACGTTCATGCATCCGTTGCGACGTCAAAACGCCGTTCCACCTGCGTCAGGCGCGACGTCGTTTGTTCTCCCAAGGAATATCGTTCCGAGAATCGCTCGGTTTTCCGGCCCGCGCGGCGCTGCTAGATTGAATGCTTTCGCCATTCGACAGGAGAGCCCGATGTCAGACACGAGCGCGACGATTCAGGAGCGGCCGGCCGATGCACACCCGCAGGTGGCCCGCGTGATCGCCGACGACGCGCAAGCGATCGCGGCCGCGCATGCGCTGGCGCAACGCCTCGCGCAAGGCGCCGCCGAGCGCGATCGCGACCGCCGCCTGCCGCGCGAGGAAATCGAATGGTTCTCGCAGTCGGGGCTGTGGGCGATCACGGTGCCGAAGGCATACGGCGGCGCAGGCGTCTCGCACGTGACGCTCACCGAGGTGATCAAGATCGTCGCCGCGGCCGATGCGTCGCTCGGGCAGCTTCCGCAGAATCATTTCGGGTTGATCGACGTGATCACGCTCGTCGGCACCGACGCGCAGAAGCGGCATTTCTTCGCCGAAGTGCTGAGCGGCAAGCGGTTCGGCAACGGGTTCTCGGAGAAGGGCACGAAGCACGTGCTCGACCTGAAGACGCGCGTGCGCCGCGACGGCGACGACTACGTCGTCGACGGCACGAAGTTCTACTCGACCGGCGCGCTGTTCGCGCATTACGTGCCGGTGCTCGGGCTCGACGACGCGCAGCAGGCCTGGCTCGCGTACGTGCCGCAACCGACGCCCGGGCTGACCGTGATCGACGACTGGTCGGGCTTCGGCCAGCGCACGACCGCGAGCGGCACGGTCGTGCTCGACGCGGTGCGCATCCCGGCGTCGCACGTGCTGCCCGCGCAGCGCGTGTCGGACGTGCCGACGCTCAACGGCCCGCTGTCGCAGATCATCCAGGCGGCAATCGACGCCGGCATCGCGAAGGCGGCGATCGACGATACGCTCGCGTTCGTGCGAACCCGCACGCGGCCGTGGGTCGACAGCGGCGTCGAGCGGGCCACGGACGATCCGCTGACGATTCGTGAAATCGGCCGGCTGCACATCCAGCTGCATGCGGCCGACGCGTTGCTCGAACGCGCGGCGCGCACGCTCGACGAGATCGCGGCCAAGGGCGACGTGACCGAGGACGACGTCGCGCGGGCGTCGGTGGCGGTCGGCGAAGCGAAGGTGCTGACGACCGAGGTCGCGCTGCTCGCGGGCGAGAAGCTGTTCGAGCTGGCCGGCACGCAAGCGACGCTCGCCGAGCACAACCTCGACCGCCATTGGCGCAATGCGCGCACGCATACGCTGCACGACCCGGTGCGCTGGAAATATCACCTCGTCGGCAACTACTACCTGAACGGCGCGCGCCCGGCGCGCCATGCGTGGAATTGAACGTCAGCGCCCGGACGCCAGCAGCGCGCGGGTCAACCCCCGCGCGATGCCGTCGAGCGCGAAACCCAGCGCGCCGATGACGACGATCACCGCGGTCAGTTCCGCATACGCGAGCCGGTCGCGCGTATCGAGGATCAGGTAGCCGAGGCCCGCGTTGACGCCGAGCATCTCGGCCGGCACCAGCACGATCCACAGGATGCCGATCGCGAGCCGGATGCCGTTGAGCAGCGGCCCCGCGATCGCGGGCAGCACGATATGGACCAGCAGCTCGCTGCGGGTGGCCGCGAGGCTCGCGCCGAGCTGCAGCCAGCGCCGGTCGATCTGCTTGACGCCGGCGGCCGTGCTCATCAGCACCGGCCACAACGCGGCGAACCCGAGCAGGAAGTAGATCGCGCGGTCGCCGATGCCGAACGACATGACCGCAAGCGGCATCCACGACAACGGCGACACCATGCGCAGGAACTGGAACGTCGGCGACAGCATCCGCTCGACCCATTGCACGCGGCCGAGCAACAAGCCGAGCGGGACGCCGGCCAGCAGCGCCGCGCCGAGCCCGACGCCGATGCGTCGCAGGCTGACGAGCGCGTGTTCGAGCAGATGATCGTCCGCGCAGAGCGAGCGCAGGCTGGCGAACGCGCTGTCCGGCGCGAACTGCCGGCCGAGCGAGCCAGGCTCGGTCAACGCATGGATCGCGGCCCACCAGACCACGACCGTCGCCACGAGCCCGGCCACGCCGAGCCAGCCCGCGGCCGCAGATGCCCGGGAACGGCCGCCGCCGGTCCGGCGCGTGCCGGGTGCGGACGAGCGGCGGGTAGCAAGCGCATCAGACAACGACGATCTCCTCGCGGCGGAACCCGCCCGATTGACCGAACGCGGTCAGCCCGCCGACCGCGTCGATGCTCTTGCGCACGAACCGGTCGTCGACCAGGTCGCGGGCCGCGAACGCCGGATCGAGCGACGCGAGGAATGCGCTGTCGCCGTCGACCACCGTCCGCTTCAGCCGCTGCACCAGCGCCTCGGTATAGCTCGGGAACGGATACGGCTGGAAGTCGATCCGCTTCGCGTGCCAGTCGGCGTGGCGGATCGCGCCGCTCGCGCGATAGGTGTCGGCCAGCGACGCCGACGGCACCAGCACGCGGTCCAGCGACGCGAGCGTGTGCGGCGAATAGCGGTGCGTGCCGTCCTTCGACAGCAGTTGCGCGGTTTCCTGCGGATGCGAGCGCGCCCACAGCTGCGCCTTCACGATCGCGTTGACGACCTTTTGCGACCACGCGGGGCGCTGCGTCAGATCCTGCTCGTGCATGAACACGACGCAGCACGCATGGTTCTTCCACACATCGCCGGTGAAACGCAGGATCTTGCCGATCTTCATCAATTCCGCGGTCGCGTTGAACGGCTCCGCGACGATATATCCGGCGATCTGGCGCGCGGCGAGCGCGGGCAGCATGTCCGACGGCGCCATGACGACGAGGTTGACCTCGTTCGCCGCGGGCGTGCCGCGCCGCTTGAGCACGGGGACGAGCCCCTGCCCGCGCAGCATGTCCTGCAGCACGACGTTGTGAATCGAGTACCAGAACGGAACCGCGACGGTCTTGCCGCCGAGATCGCGCAGCGAGTCGATGTCGGGCGCGACCGTCAGCCCGGAGCCGTTCACGTGATTCCATGCCACCACCTTCGCCGGCGCGCGGCTGCCGTAGCGCGCCCACAGCGTCATCGGCGACAGCAGGTGCACGACGTTGACCTGGCCGGACAGGAACGCCTCGACGAGCTGCGCCCAGCTGCGCAGCAGCTTCGGTTGCTCGACCGTCAGCCCTTCGGACGCGAAATAGCCGTTGTTGTGGGCGACCAGCAGCGGGGCCGCGTCGGTGATCGGCAGATAGCCGATGCGAACCGGCGCATCCGGCTCGGCCGCGGCGTGCGCGTTGGCCATCGACAGCAACGGGGCGGCACCCGTCGCGGTGAACAGGGCCGCGAGCTTCAGCCATTCGCGGCGCGACATCGGAATCTGGCACATGGATAGGGAGGTCAGTTCAAGGGATGGGGTTCGGACGCGTGCGGGCGCTTCATGCCGGCCTGCAACGCCTTCAGGATGTCGATGCGCATCGTGCCGAGTTCGCTGACGAACGCGTCGCGCGGATGCGGGTAATCGACCTGCCACGCGTCGATGAAGCGGCCTTGCGTGCCGAGCAGCACGATGCGATCGGCCACCAGCAGCGCCTCGTCGATGTCGTGGGTCACGAGCACCGTCGCGCAGCGCGTCGTCGACACGATGTTCACCAGCAGCCGCTGCATCGCCGCGCGCGTGACTTCGTCGAGCGCCGAGAACGGTTCGTCGAGCAGCAGCGCGTGCGGCCGACGCGCCAGTGCGCGCGCCAGCGCCGCACGCTGCGCCATCCCGCCGGAAAGCTGGGCCGGGCGCAGCGACGCGGCGGCGTCGAGCCCGACCGCGCGCAGCGCCGAGCGGACGCGTTCGCGTTGCTGATCGCGCGTGAGGCGCTCCTGATGCGCGAAGGCAAGCCCGAACGCGACGTTCCGTTCGGTCGACAGCCACGGCAGCAGGCACGGGTCCTGGAACGCGATCGCGATCCTCGGGTGCGGGCCCTGCAGCAGCGCGCCGTCGACGGATACGGTGCCGGATTGCGGCCGCTCGAGCCCGGCCAGTGCGCGCAGCAGGCTCGACTTGCCGGTCCCGCTCGGGCCGATCAACGCGACGATTTCGCCGCGCCCGACCGACAGCGACACGTCGGCAAGCACGGTCGTGCGCGGCTCGTCGCCGTAGCCGAGCGTCAGGTGACGGGCGTCCAGCAGCGGGGGCGTCATGCGGCGATGCTCCGCGCTTGCGCGGCGAGTTGCGCCTTCAACTGCACCACGCTCGGCGTGACGATCGGAATGAACGCCGCTTCGCGCCAGCGTCGCTCGAAGCCGAGCCCCGCATCGCGCAGATAGCCGCGGCCGCCGCTCGCCTCGAGTTCGAGGTTCACGGCGGTGGCCACTAGCGTCGCGAGCGCGATACGCAGCTCGAACAGGCGGTTCGGATGCAGGCGCAGGCTGCCGTCGGCGATGCCGGCCGACAACTGCGAGCACGCGGCGGCCAGTTCGGCCGCGCACGATTCGACTTCGGGGCCGAGAATGCCGCGCGTCGTCTCCGCCGCGCGCCGCGCTTCGGCCAGCGAGCGCCGCGCGAGCCCGATCGACAGCCCGCACTGCAAGCCGAGGAATGCCGGTCGTACCGCGGGCAGGAAGGTTTGCGCATCCGGATGGATCAGCCAGGCGGCGTCGCTCGGCACGGCGTCGAGATGCAGCGCGGCGGTGTTGCTGCCGCGCAGCGCGATCAGGTCGAGATCCGTGCTGCGGGCCAGGCCGCGCGCGTCATCCGGAATCGCGACGATCGCGGACGGCCGCCCATCGTCGAACGCGACGGCTGCCGCCACCACGAACCGTTCGGCGCGCAGGTTCGTCACCCACGCCATCCTGCCCGTCAGCCGCCAGTCGTCGGCGCTGTCCGCGTGCCGCGTCGCGTCGATCTGAAGCGACTCGATGCCGCACAGATACTTCATCGCGTTCGACAGCCCGCTGGCGCCGGCGCAACGGCCGTCGAGCAGCGCCGGCAGCCAGCGCGCGCGCAGTGCGGCGTTCGGGCTTTGCAACAGGTACTCGATGAAGCTGCGCTGGCCCCACAGCACGAATGCCGCGGTCAGCGAATGCTCGGCCACCGCGGCGATGCCGGCAATGGCGTCCGCGGTGGTGCCGCCGGCGCCGCCGAGGCCCGCCGGCACGCCGATCCGGAACAGTCCGGCCGCCGCGAGGCGCGGCACGACTTCCGCTTTCAGCGCGGCGCGCGTGTCGAGCGACGTGGCGTTCGCGTCGAGCCAGTCGACCAGCGACGCGTCGAGTTCGGGCGCCGTCAGGCGGCCTGTGTCCGGGGTTCCCATCGGTATGCCGCCAGTTCGGGGTTGAGTTCGTTGCGCGACAGGTTGTTCGCGAAGTTGCACAGCGTCGCGAGGCTCACGCCCAGCACCACTTCGAGCGCGTTCGCCTCGGTGAAGCCGGCGGCCAGGAACGCGTCGAGCGCGTCGTCGGGCACGCCGCCGCGCGTCGCGATCACGGCGCGCGTGAATGCGGCGACGGCGTCGAGCCGCGGATCGGCGACCGGTTCGCCGTCGCGCAATGCATCGACGTCGGCGTGGTCGACGTGGGCCTTTTTCAGCGCCGCCGCGGTGTGTCCGGCCACGCAGAACGCACAGCCGTGGACGGCGGCCGCGGTGATCTGCACGGCTTCGCGCTCGGCGAACGTGAGGCCCGCGCGGCTGTTGATCTCCGCGACGGTCAGATAGGTTTCGAGCGCGACCGGCGCGTTCGCGAGCGAGCGCACGAGGTTCGGCAGGAAACCGTTCGCGCGCTGCGACTTTTCCAGGAATGGCTGGCTGGGCGCGGGGGCGGTTTCGATGGTGGGCAAGGGCAGGCGGCTCACAGGATTCTCCGGAGGGGCAGTGAGATCATTGTCGAGGCGGCGCCCCCGCCGGACAATGCGCGAACATCCGCGATTCCTGTGCGTTCGTCCCGCGCCGCGCGTTCCGCCGTCGCGCCGTCTCCGGCTAGTGCAGGCGCGCCGCCGATGGCGACGCAGGGCCGCCGCGCCGCCATGCGCCGGGCTGCATGCCCATCGTGCGCTTGAACGCATGCGCGAACGCCGATTCCGACTGATAGCCGACCAGTTCACCCGCACGCGAAATCGGCAGGCCTTGCTGCAACAGGTCCGCCGCGAGTCGCATCCGCACCATCGTGACGAACTGCATCGGCGGATGGCCGGACGCTTCGCTGAAGTGCTTGCAGAACGCGGTGCGCGACATGTTCGCGAATGCGGCCATCGAGTCGGTGGTCCACGCGTCGGCGGGCGCATCGATGATCGCGGCGACGAGCGTGGCGAAACCGGTCCGCTGCATCAGCGACGCGAGGCCGCTGGCCACGGTATCGTGCCCCGCGGCATCCCGCACCGCATAGAACAACAGCAGTTCGACCAGCTTGTCGATCAGCGGGGAGGGCGCGTCGACGCCATGGCGGCCCTCGGCGCGAATCAGGTCGAACAGCCCGTGGATACCGCGATAGGCGTCGTCGCCGCGCCGCACGATCAGGTACTCGGGAAAGAGCGACACGATCGCGCGCGACACGGTGGAGTGGAATTCGATGAAGCCGCAGGCGAGCCCGACGCTGCCGTCGACCGACGGGTCGAGCGGTTGCATCGACCCGCGTCGCTCGAGCGGGCGGCCGCCCGCGACCGCGCAGGCCTGCGGGTCGACCGGGCTCGGCGACAAGCCGTGCGGCACGTCGCGCAGCAGAAAGACGGCTTCACCGGCGGTGACCGGGATGCTGTCGCGCCCGTCGGCGAAATGCAGCCACGCCGATCCGTGCAGGATCACGTGGAAGCTTGCTTTCGCACGGCCGGCGGTGGACGCCTGCCAGTCGCCGCAATACTGGCCGACATGAAAAAGCTGGCTTCTCGGCTCCAGGCTGGACAGCAGCCAATGGACGACCTTGTCTGTTTGCGCGGACATTCCGATGCTGGAGGATGGGTGACGCGCCCATGCTACGGGCTGCGCCGCGCCGCTCAAACCAACGAATCGTAGAAAGCATTTTCCTGTTTCAGCGATCGCCTCGTTGCCCCGGCTGTGCGCGTGACGGCGTGAATCCGCAGGGGGAAAGCCGACGCGAGCAAGCGGGGCCGCGTGGCGAAGCGTCGGCATTCGCGCCGGTTCCCGCCAAGCGACGCTGCCGCCCGCCCCGCGCTACGCGTGAACGCCGACCCGATACCGCGTGGTCTGTCGATAGACGGTGCCCGGACGAACGATCACGTCGTCGCGCAGGCCGTCCATGTTGACCTGGTCCGGAAAGCCGCCGGCCTCGACGCACAGCGCCGCGTGGCGTGCGCACCGCGTGCCGCCGCTCACGCGCACGCCGTCGAGATAGTTGCCCGTATAGAGCTGCAGGCCGCGCTGATCGGTCGACACGATCAACTCGCGGCCGCTTTCCGGATCGTAGACGCGTGCGACGGGCCGGACTTCGCGCGCGCCGTTGCCGACGACGAAGCAATGATCGAAGCCGCGCGCCCGCGCGAGTTGCGCATGCGGCCAGTCGAGGCGCGCGCCGAGCGGCGCGCTGTGCCGGAAATCGAACGCCGTGCCCGTCACGTCGGCCGTGCCGGTCGGGATCAGCGCGTCGTCCACTTCGAGGAACGCGTCGGCGTCGATGTGCAGCAGATGGCCGCGCACGTCGCTGCCCGCGCGTCCGTTCAGGTTGAAGTAGCTGTGATTCGTCAGGTTCAGCGGCGTCGGCGCATCGGTCCACCCCGCATAGTCGATCGTCAGCGTGCCGTCGTCGTCGAGCGTGTAGCGCACCTGGACGCTCACGTTGCCGGGGAATCCCGCATCGCCTTCCGGCGAATCGAGCCGCAGCGTCAGGCCGCCGCCGTCGTCGATCACGTCCCACCGCGCGCGATGAAACCCGTTCGCGCCGCCGTGCAGCAGGTTGCCGTTCTCGTTGCGGTCGAGCAGGTAGTCGACGCCGTCGAGCGTGAAGCGGGCGCCGGCGATCCGGTTTGCCCATCGGCCGATCGTCGCGCCGAGGTAGACGCCGGATTCGAGGTACTCGGCCGGCGTGTCGTGCGCGAGCACGATATCGGCGAAGCGTCCCGTGCGATCGGGCGCGAGCCACGACACGACGGTCGCGCCGAGGTCGCTGACGACGACACGCATCCCGTGCGCGTTGCGCAGCGTATAGCGCCGCACCGGCTCGCCGTCGGGCAACGTGCCCCACGGCTCGGCGTGCACGCGTGCGACGCCGCGTGTCAGGTAGGAGGAATCGGTATCGATATGCATGAGTGGAGGTCGGATGGGCGGCGGGCGTCAGGGCGTGGCGGCCGCGCGTTCCTGATATTCGCGCGGCGTGCAGCCGAGTTCGCGCCTGAACACCGCATACATGTACTGAAGCGACGTGAACCCGCAACGGATCGCGACTTCGGCGCTGCTGGCCTGCCGGCCGGCAAGCAGCGCCTGCGCGGCTTCGAGCTTGTGGCGCAGGATCTCCTGGTGCACGGTGCGCTGCAGTTCGCGCCGGAAGTGCTCCTCGAGCAGCGAGCGCGACACGCCGACATAGTCGGCGACCTGTTCGGTCTTGATCCCCTGGCACGCGTACTGGCGGATGAAATGCCGCGCACGCATCACGTGCGGGCTCGCCAGCGGCTGGTGGCGCGTCGATTCGAGCACGTTGATGCCGACCGGCGGCACGAGAATGCGCTGCCCGGGAAAGCGCGCGCCGCGCAGCATCCGATGCAGCAGGTGCGCGGCGGTGCGGCCCATTTCCTCGGTGCCCTGGATCACCGACGACAGCGGAATGCGCGTCAGCGTGCGCGTGAGCGGATCGTTGTCGATGCCGATGATCGCGACCTGTTCCGGCACCGCGAGGCCGGCGATCAGGCACGCCTGCAGCAGGTGCCGCGCGCGCGCATCGGTCACCGCGATCACGCCGACGGGCTTCGGCAGCGCATGCAGCCAGTCGATCAGTTGCTCGATCGCGTGATTCCAGCCCGACGCGCTGGTCGACAGCCCGCGGTAGATCGGCGCGTCGAGCCCGTCCGCGCGCGCGAGCCGGTCGAACGCCAGCTCGCGCTGCTGCGCCCAGCGGTTCTCCTGCGCGACCGGCAGGCTGTACATCGCGAAATGCGCGAGCCCCGCGCCGATCAGGTGCGTGTACGCGAGCGACACGAGCTTCGGGTTGTCCGTCGCAATATATGGGACGCCGTCCGGGTACTGCGTCGGGTCCTCGTACGACGATCCGATCGCGACGATCGGCAGCGGCGAGCCGGCGAGCGCGTCGGCCACGGCCGGGTCGTCGAAGTCGGCGATGATGCCGTCGCCGTCGAAGCGCTCGATCCCGGTGAGCCGGCAGCGGAAGTCGTCTTCGAGGAACAGGTCCCACACGACGCGCGTCGTGTGCAGGTACTGGCCGATGCCGCTGATGATCTCGCGGTCGTAGACCTTGTTCGCGTTGAACAGCAGCGCGATGCGGTGCGGTGTCTGGGCGGAAGGGGCGCGTGTCATCTCGGTGTCGGGCGAGCGCGTCGGGGGCGCCGTGCCGTTGTCTCCGGGGCGCGCTCGCGGAGGCGGCGCGCGGTGGTCTGGTGACGGCGATTGTAGGACGGAATGCGTACCGTACGAGCGCCGCTGGCAAGAAACATCAAGCGGGCTGCGCAATTTCGCAATTGCCGGCCGGCAGGCGCGCGGGCACGATCCAGCCAACCGAATTCGGCCGCGCGCGTCGCCGCGACGCGCGTTGCGCTGCAACAAGAACCCGCACGGAGACGCCATGTCGTATTTCGAACATATTCCCGCGATTCGCTACGAAGGCCCGCAGTCGGACAACCCGCTCGCGTATCACCATTACGACCCCGACAAGCGCGTGCTGGGCAAGACGCTCGCCGAGCATCTGCGGATCGCGGTCTGCTACTGGCACACGTTCGTGTGGCCCGGTCACGACATCTTCGGGCAGGCCGCGTTCCGGCGGCCGTGGCAGCAGCCGGGCGATGCGCTCGAGCGGGCGCGGATGAAGGCGGATGCGGCGTTCGAATTCTTCACGAAGCTCGGTACGCCGTTCTATACGTTCCACGACACCGACGTCGCGCCGGAAGGCGACAGCCTGCGCGAATACGCGGCCAACTTCGCGCGGATGGTCGACTATCTCGGCGAGCGCCAGCAGGCAAGCGGCGTGCGGCTGCTGTGGGGCACCGCGAACCTGTTCTCGCATCCGCGCTTCGCGGCCGGCGCCGCGACGAACCCGAACCCCGACGTGTTCGCGTGGGCCGCGACCCAGGTATGCCATGCACTCGACGCGACCCATCGCCTCGGCGGCGAAAACTACGTGCTGTGGGGCGGGCGGGAAGGATACGAGACGCTGCTCAATACCGACCTGAAGCGCGAGCGCGACCAGTTCGCCCGCTTCCTGTCGATGGTCGTCGAGCACAAGCACCGGATCGGCTTCAAGGGCGCGCTGCTGATCGAGCCGAAGCCGCAGGAGCCGACCAAGCACCAGTACGACTACGACGTCGCGACCGTGCACGGCTTTCTCGTGCAGTACGGACTGCAGAACGAGATTCGCGTGAACATCGAGGCGAACCACGCGACGCTCGCCGGTCACTCGTTCCATCACGAGATCGCGAACGCGTTCGCGCTCGGCGTGTTCGGCAGCGTCGACGCGAACCGCGGCGACCCGCAGAACGGCTGGGACACCGACCAGTTCCCGAACAGCGTCGAGGAACTGACGCTCGCGTTCTACGAGATCCTGCGTCACGGCGGTTTCACGACCGGCGGGATGAACTTCGACGCGAAGGTGCGCCGCCAGAGCATCGATCCGGAAGACCTGTTCTACGGCCACGTCGGCGCGATCGACGTGCTCGCGCTCGCGCTCGAACGCGCGGCGGTGCTGGTCGAGAACGACCGGCTCGATGCGTTGCGCCGGCAGCGCTATGCGCAATGGGACGACGCGTTCGGCCGCAAGATCCTGGCGGGCGGCTATACGCTGGAGTCGCTCGCGGCCGACGCACTCGCGCGCGGCGTGGACCCGAAACATGCGAGCGGCGCGCAGGAGCGGCTCGAGAACATCGTGAACCAGGCGATCTACGGGTTGCGCTGACGCGATGCCGCGCAGGCGGCCGGCAACGGTCGCGCTGCCGGGCTTTGCAGTGACTCGATGCGGGCGGCGCATGTCGGCTGCCGCCCGGCGTTCGTGAGGTGGTTCCATAACAAGGAGTTTGGAGACATGAAATCCGTAACGCGTCGTACCGTATTGAGTTCGCTGGCCGGCGCCGCCGCGCTCGCGATCCTCGCGCTGGGCACGCCGCTCGCCCATGCGAGCAAGGACAAGCCCGAGATCGGTTTTTGCATCGACGACCTGCGCGTCGAGCGCTGGTCGCGCGATCGCGACTATTTCGTCGCGGCCGCGACGAAGCTCGGCGCGAAGGTGTCGGTGCAGTCCGCCGATGCGAGCGACGCGCGGCAGATTTCGCAGATCGAGAACCTGATCTCGCGCGGCGTCGACGTGATCGTGATCGTGCCGTTCAACTCGAAGACGCTCGGCAACGTTGTCGCCGAGGCGCGGAAGGCCGGCATCAAGGTCGTGTCGTACGACCGCCTGATTCTCGATGCGGACGTCGACGCGTACATCTCGTTCGACAACGAGAAGGTCGGCGAGCTGCAGGCGCAGGGCGTCTTCGATGCGAAGCCGAAGGGCAACTATTTCCTGCTGGGCGGCGCGCCGACCGACAACAACGCGAAGATGCTGCGCGAAGGACAACTGAAGGTGCTCAAGCCGGCGATCGACCGAGGCGACATCAAGGTCGTCGGCCAGCAGTGGGTGCCCGAATGGAGCGCATCGACCGCGCTGCGGATCGTCGAGGATGCGCTGACCGCGAACAACAACAAGATCGATGCGATCGTCGCGTCGAACGACGGCACGGCCGGCGGCGCGATCCAGGCGCTCGCCGCGCAGCATCTGGCCGGCAAGGTGCCGGTATCCGGGCAGGACGCGGATCTGGCCGCGGTCAAGCGCGTGATCGCCGGCACGCAGACGATGACCGTCTACAAGCCGTTGAAGCTGATCGCGAGCGAAGCCGCGAAGCTCGCGGTCGATCTCGCGAAGGGCGCGAAGCCCGCGTTCAACGCGCAATACGACAACGGCAGGAAGAAGGTCGATACGGTGCTGCTGCAGCCGACGCTGCTGACCAAGCGCAACGTCGACGTCGTCGTGAAGGACGGCTTCTATACCCAGGCCCAGCTGGCGAGCCAGTAACGGCGCGACGCGCGGGCGGCGCTTCACTAGCGCGCCCGCGCGCATCCTGCGAGGCATGAACGAATGACGGAACCCTTGCTGACGATGCGCGGCATCGTCAAGGCATTCGACGGCGTGAAGGCACTCGACGGCATCGACCTCACCGTGCGGCCTGGCGAATGCGTCGGGCTGTGCGGCGAGAACGGCGCGGGCAAGTCGACGCTGATGAAGGTGCTGTCGGGCGTCTATCCGCACGGCACGTGGGACGGCGAAATCCGCTGGGAAGGCGCGCCGCTCGTGGCCGCCGGCGTGCGCGACACCGAGCGGGCGGGCATCGCGATCATCCATCAGGAGCTGATGCTCGTACCCGAGCTGTCGGTCGCCGAGAACATCTTCCTCGGCAACGAGATCACGTTGCCGGGCGGGCGCATGCACTTCGCGGCGATGGTCCGGCGCGCCGAGGCGTTGCTGCACGAACTGCGGATCGACACGATCAACGTCGCGCAGCCGGTGATGAACTACGGCGGCGGCCACCAGCAGCTGATCGAGATCGCGAAGGCGCTGAACAAGCACGCGAAGCTGCTGATCCTCGACGAACCGTCGTCGTCGCTGAGTGCGTCGGAGACGCGCATCCTGCTCGACATCGTGCGCGATCTGAAGCGCCGTGGGGTGGCGTGCGTCTACATCTCGCACAAGCTCGACGAGGTGGCGGCCGTGTGCGACACGGTCACCGTGATCCGCGACGGACGCCACGTCGCGACCGAGCCGATGGCCGCGCTGACCACCGACCGGATCATCGCGATGATGGTGGGCCGCGAGATCCGCGACCTGTATCCGCGCGAGCCGCACGAGATCGGCGACGTCGTGCTCGACGTGCGCCACGTGACGTGCCGCGACGTGACGAACGCGCGCCGCAAGCGGGTCGACGACGTGTCGTTCAGCGTGCGGCGCGGCGAGATCGTCGGCGTCGCCGGGCTGGTCGGCGCGGGGCGCACCGAGCTGATGCAGGCGATCTTCGGCGCGTATCCGGGCGCGTGCACGGCGAGCGTGACGATGAACGGCCGGCCGCTGTCGATCCGCTCGCCGGCCGACGCGATCCGCGCCGGCATCGCGATGGTGCCGGAGGACCGCAAGCGCCACGGCATCGTGCCGCAGCTCGGCGTCGGCCACAACATCACGCTCGCGGTGCTGCGGCGCTTCGCAGCGCGCGGGCGGATCGACGCGGCCGCCGAGCTCGATACGATCCGCACCGAGATGCAGCGGCTGTCGGTGCGCGCAGCGCACCCGTTCCTGTCGATCGCGAGCCTGTCGGGCGGCAACCAGCAGAAGGCGGTGCTCGCGAAGATGCTGCTGACCGAGCCGCAGGTGCTGATCCTCGACGAACCGACCCGCGGCGTCGACGTGGGCGCGAAGGCGGAGATCTACCGGCTGATCTTCGCGCTGGCCCGGCGCGGCGTCGCGCTGATCGTCGTGTCGTCGGAATTGCCGGAGGTGCTCGGCCTGGCCGATCGCGTGCTGGTGATCGGCGAGGGCGAGCTGCGCGGCGATTTCGTCAACCAGGGCCTCACGCAGGAACAGATCCTCGGCGCCGCGCTGAAGCCCGCGCGCCTGCCCGCCGAACCCACTGCAGCGAGCGCGATATGAATTCCGAACTTTCTTCCTCGACCCCGGCGACGCCGGATGCAGGCGCCGGCCGCGCGCCGCGGCTGCCATTGCGCCATGTCTTCACGCGCTACAAGGTGCTTGCGCTGCTGTTCGCGGTCGTCGCGATCTGGGCGTTCTTCTCGGTGCTGACGGACGGCGCGTTCGTCACGCCGCGCAACGTATCGAACCTGCTGCGGCAGATGTCGATCACCGGCATGCTCGCGTGCGGCATGGTGTTCGTCATCATCGCGGGCGAGATCGACCTGTCGGTCGGCTCGCTGCTCGGGCTGCTCGGCGGCGTCGCCGCGATCCTCGACGTCAACCGTCACTGGCCGGTCGCGGCGACGGTCCCGGCCGTGCTCGCGCTCGGCGTGCTGATCGGGCTCTTCAACGGCTGGTGGTCGACCTATCGGCGCGTGCCGTCGTTCATCGTCGGGCTGGGCGGGATGCTCGCGTTTCGCGGCATCCTGCTCGGCGTGACCGGCGGCTCGACGATCGCGCCGGTATCCGACGGCTTCGTGTTCATCGGGCAGGGCTATCTGCCGCGCGTGGCGGGGGACGGCCTCGCGGTCCTGCTGTTCGCGCTCGTGACGCTGCTGGTGGTGCGGCAGCGCGGCACGCGGCATCGCTACCGGCTCGCGGTCGCGCCGCTGTGGCAGGACGTCGCGAAGATCGTCGGCGCCGGCGCGGTACTGTTCGCGTTCGTCGCGACGCTCGACCGTTACGGCGGCATTCCGGTGCCGGTGCTGTTGCTGCTCGCGTTGCTCGGCGTGTTCTCGTGGATCGCGACGCAGACGGTATTCGGCCGGCGCATCTATGCGGTGGGATCGAACCTGGAGGCGACGCGGCTGTCGGGCGTGGACACCGATCGCGTGAAGCTCGCGATCTTCGCGCTGATGGGATTGATGTGCGCGTTTGCCGGCCTCGTGAACACGGCGCGGCTGGCGGCCGGGTCGCCGTCCGCCGGCACGATGGGCGAACTCGATGCGATCGCCGCGTGCTTCATCGGCGGCACGTCGATGCGCGGCGGGTCGGGCACCGTCTACGGCGCGTTGATCGGCGCGCTCGTGATGGCGAGCCTCGACAACGGGATGTCGATGCTGGACGTCGACGCGTACTGGCAGATGATCGTCAAGGGCGCGGTGCTGGTGCTGGCGGTGTGGATCGACGTGGTGTCGCGCTCGAACCGGCGGTGACGGGCCGCTGGTCGGTCGCGAGTCGACAACGAGGAAGGCCATGGAACGAAACACGATGCGCGTGCAGGATGTTTCCGTGCGGGCGGCCGGGCCGCGCGCGATGCCGGATGCCGGCCCGGTGCTGGGCCTCGGTGATCCGCGCGACCGGCAGGTGATCGCGGATGCACTGCGCGCGCTGCTGCACGAGCGGTCCGAAGCGCTGTCGTTCGCGATGCGGATGGCCGACGCGTGCGGCCGATCCCGGCCCGATGCGGCCGATTTCGCGCTGACCGACATCATTCGGCTGGCGCGCATCGTCGAGCGCATCGAGCGGGACGGCGCGGCGGAGCCCGCTGCGTTTTCCGCAGGGGCGCGCTGACGGCGACGCAAGTCGCCGCGCTCGCGCGGTAGCGCGAACGGGCGCTAGAACGAGTAGGCGAGCGACGCGAACAGGCTGCGCGGCGCGCCCGGCGTGACCCACAGGCTGTTGTACGAACTGACGTAGGTCGTGCGGTTGAACAGGTTGTTCAGCACGACCGACGCGCGCAGGTGCTTGTTGACCTGAAGATAGCCGTTCAGCTGCACGGTCGCGTAGGCCGGCAGCTCGAAGCCGTCCTGTGTGTTGGCCGTGTTGCCCGCGCGGCGCCCGACGTAGATCACGCCGGCACCGGCGCCGGCCTTGTCCGCGAACGGCAGCGTGGTTTCGTACATCAGCAGCGCGCTGCCGCTCAGCCGCGGAACGTCGACGAGGCGCGCCCCGGGCGTGAGCACGGCATCGCGCGTGACCTCGGCGTCGACGTACGCGAGGTTGGCGAGCCCGCGCAAGCCGTGACCGAGATCGCCGCTCCATTCGAATTCGACGCCGCGGCTGCGCACTTCGCTGGCCGCGCGCGAGAAGCCCGCATTCGCCGGATCGGCGGTGAGGACGTTGCGCTTGGTCACGTAGAACGCCGAGACGGTCGTGAGCCAGCGCGCGCCCGCCCATTTCGCGCCCGCTTCGTAGCCGTGGCCCTTTTCGGGATCGAACGCGCGGCCGCCGACGTCGGCGCCGTTGTTTGGCCGGAACGAATACGCGGTGTTCGCATACAGCGACCACGCGGGACTCATTTCATACACGACGCCGATACGCGGGCTCAGCGCGGTCTGGAGCTGGCTCGTCGTCACGCCCTTCAGGCGGTTGTCGATCGACTGGTGGAAGCGATCCCAGCGCAGTCCGGCCAGGATTGTCCAGTGCGGCCCGAACGCGAGCGTGTCCTGCGCGTAGACGCCTTGGCCGTCGTCGCGTTCGAGCAGGTTGGTCGCGGTGCGCGGCGTCGGCGCGGGCTGGCCGTAGACCGGATCGAAGATGTCGATCGCATACGGCGCGGCGGCGGTCGGCGTGGAACGCGTGACGAACTGGTCGTAGTTGAAGCGATACGCATCGACGCCCATCACGAGCGTGTGGCCGATGCCGCCGGTGCGGAACGAGCCGGCCGTCTCGAGGCGGCCTTGCAGGTCGTTCGAGTGAAACGCGACTTGCCGGTAGCGGCGCCACAGCGTGCGGCCGTCCGGCTGCAATGCGAACGCCTCGGACGAGCGCCCCGACAGGTCGGTGTTGCGTTGCGCGACGCCGGCATTGATCGACCAAGCCGAATCGATGCGATGCTCGATCGTGAACTGGTGGCCCGTGTTGCGCACGTCGTAGTCGCCGTCGCGCGGCTCGCCGAGAAAGCGCGACGCGGGGATCACGCCCAGTTGCCCGTTGACCGCGAGCACGCCGCGATCGAGCGGTGCGCGCTGACGCGCACTTTCGAACTCGTAGTGGAGCGTCGTGTCCGCGCCGATGTCCCACGTGAACGACGGCGAGAACAGGTAGCGTTTGCTCGACACCGTGTCGCGAAAGCTGCCGTTGTTCTCGTTCATCGCGACGAAGCGGTACGCCAGCGATTGCGTGACGGGGCCGGTCGTATCGAGGGTCTGCCGCAATGCGCCGTAGCTGCCGGCCGACACGCCGACGGTGGTCGCGCGGGCAAACTGCGGCTGCTTGGTCGTATAGCTGATGATCCCGCCCGGATCGCCGCGGCCATACAGCGCGGACGCCGGCCCCTTGAGCACTTCCATCCGTTCGAGGTTGACGGTGTCGCGCGGCACGCTCATGCCGCGATTCCACGAAAAGCCGTTGACGAGGTAGTCGGTGCCGGACGTGTTGCCGTCGCCGGCGAAGCCGCGCACCGCGTAGTTGTCCCACAGGCCGCCGAAGTTGTTCTGGCGCGAGACGCCCGCGACCCAGTCGTAGAGATCGTCGCCGCGCGTGGCGGCCACGGTCTGGATCAGCTTCGTGTCGACGCTGCTGACCGCGAACGGAATCTCCATCACGTCCGCCTCGCTGCGCGTCGCGCTCGTCGATTCGCGCGTACGAAACGGCGCCGTCGCGCGTTGGGCGGAGATCTCGATGGTGGGCAGCGCCGTCTCCTGCGCGTCGGCGCTGCCCATGCCGGTCGTGCCGACGACGATGGCCATCGGTGCGGCCGCCCAGTTCCTCCTGCTCATACTCCTCCTTTTTGTGTGTTTCGCGTTCGGGCACGGCGGGCGGCCTCGCGCCGACATCTGTGTTCCAAACAGTACATTTGCGCGGCAATTTAATGCAAATGAGAGGCATTTGCAATCGTAATTTTGAGATTTGGAGGACGAAGCGAAACGGCGGGTCGCACGGCCACGGGCGGGAGGGCGAGCGAAGCCGCGTCCGGTTTCGAGACGGCCGATTTCTTCCCGCCGTCCGGCTGGCGCGTGGCGCCCATGCAGGGCGCGATGGGGCTGCGCGACCTGGAGACCGAGCGGGCCTGCGCCGTGGCTGAGCATGGCCGGCGTGCTCGATATTCTGCGCAACGGTCGCGTGCCGTTGGGGCCGCGGCCCCTCTATTTCTGCGTCTACGTCGGGATGAGGGCGGTGACGTTTGGGTCGCCCACCCCGTTTACGCGTACCGGCACCCCCGCGCCATGGCTACCGGTCAACGCGACGCACCGAACAACTCGGTCACGAGGCCGCGCAGCCACCGGTTGCCCGCCTCGTGGTGATATCGCGCATGCCAATGCTGCCGTACCGCGAATCCGTCGACCGGGATCGGGCAGGCATGAACCGCCAGGTCGTTCGCGTGGGCCAGCGTCTCGCCGATATGGCGGGGAAGCGTCGTGATCAGATCGGTCGTCTGGACGATCGCCCCCAGACCCAGGAAGCCCGGCAATTCCAGCACCACGTCCCGCTCGATGCGCGCCTGCCGCAGCGCCTGTTCGAGCAGCTGCGCGCCGGTTCCCGCCGTGATGGCGACATGTCCTTCGGAACGGTACTGCTTTGCGCCGAGCCGGCCGCGAATTCTCGGGTGATGCCGATTGGCCAGACAAATCCAGTCCTGGTCATACAGCTTCTGCTGGTAAATGCCGCCGCCGAGCCACGGCACATAGCCGATCGCGAGGTCGGCCTCGCCCGATTCGAGCGCGCGTTCCGTATTGCCGTCGATCCGCGCGGCTTCCAGCCGGACGCCAGGCGCCTGCGCCCTGACATGGGCCAGTAGCCGCGGCAGCAGCGTGATGTGGCTCGCGTCGGTCATGCAGATGCGAAAGCGTCGCTGGGCCGTCGACGGATCGAACGCGATCTCCCACGCGGTGAAGCGCCGCAGCGATTCGAGGATTTCCCGGCAGGGCCCGATCAGCGCATCGGCCTGAGGCGTCGGCGCCATGCCGCCGGGCGTCCGGATGAAGAGCGGATCGTGCAAGTGTTCCCGCAAATGCCCGAGCCAGATGCTGACCGTCGGCTGGCTCTGGCCGAGTTGCTCGGCGACGCGCGTGACGCTGCGCACGTCGTACAGGAGATCGAAAAGCTGCAGCAGCTTCAGGTCGGGCAGATCGGCAGGCATCGGCACATTATTGTCCATTGCAATGACGTCATTGTATCCATTGCATTGCCGGCATGAGCGGCAACTCCTATCGTGAGGCCATACGTCAAGGAGACAGCATTGAAAATTGCAATTCTGGGCGCTGGCGCGCTGGGGTGCGCAATCGGCGCCACCCTTACCGAAGGCGGTCACGAGACCTGGCTGATCGATCGCTCGCCCGTGCACGTCGACGCGATGCGTCGCGACGGACTGCGCGTCGACGACGCCCGCGGCAGCCGCCAGGTACGCGTGCATGCGACGACGCAGGCTGCCGAAGTCGGCACGGCCGACCTGGTCGTGGTGCTGGTCAAGTCGTTCCACACCGACGCGGCGATTCGCGGCGCCCGATCGCTGGTGGGCGCGGATACCGTCGTGCTGTCGCTGCAGAACGGCCTCGGCCACGAGGACATCCTGAGCGACGCCGTCGGCCGCGAGCGCGTGCTCGCGGGCAAGACCTACGTCGGCGGCGTGCGGCGCGGCCCGGGCCATATCGAATCCGGCGTGATCGGCAAGTCGACCTACATCGGCGAACTCGACGGCCGCATCACGCCGCGCGTGCGGGCGATCGCCGACGCGTTCGATGGCGCCGGTCTCGCGACGACGATCAGCGACAACATCGTCGGCACGATGTGGGACAAGCTGCTGGTGAACGTCGCGACGGGCGCGCTGACGGGCCTCACGGGGCTCACCTACGGGCAGCTTTACGACGAGCCGCTGCTCAAGGCCACGTCGCTCGCGGCCGTGGCCGAGGCGATCGCGGCGGCCCGGGCAGCCGGCGTGAAGTTGTCGATGACCGACCCCGAACAGGCATGGACGCTGGCCGCTGAAGGGCTGCCCGCGACCTTCAAGACCTCGATGCTGCAAAGCCTCGAGAAGGGCTCGATCACCGAGATCGACTTCATCAACGGTTCGGTCGTGCGCTGCGGGCAGCGCTACGGCGTGCCGACGCCGGTCAATGCGACGCTCGTCGCGTGCATCAAGGGGCTGGAGCGCGCGATGGCCGATCGCCAACGCGAGGAGGTTGCCGCATGAGCGCCACGAAAGCCTATCTCGAACACGTCGCGATCTGGGTGAAGGACATCCGCTGGCACATCCGTTTCTTCGAGGACGTGCTCGGCATGACGCTGCGCGAAGTCGACGGCCCGCTCGACGCCCCGCGGCAGTACTGGACGCTCGGCGGCCTGCAGTTCATCCACGCGCCGGAACACGACGGCCCGGAAGGCCGGCTCGCCCATCTCGGCGTGATGTGCGAGGACCTGGAAGCCGCGCTCGCCGCGGCGCGGCGATTCGACGTGACGGAGATGCCGCAGGGGCGCAACTGGCTTCGCCTGCCCGACGGGCTTGCCGTCGAACTGATTCAGGCCAAGCCGGCTTCCTGCGTCGCGCAGGCGCTGGCGATCGACCCGCGCGCGGAGGCATGACCATGACGATCGTCGAGAAATACTGGGACGACGCCCGCGAGGGCGACGCGTGCACGAGCCCGACTTACGTCGTGACCAAGGCGCGCATTCTCGCGTACGCCGACCTCACCGGCGACCATACGCCCGTGCACGTCGACGAGGATTACGCGAACGCCAGCCATTTCGGCTGCCTCGTCGCGCACGGGCTGTTCGGGCTGTCCGTTGCCGACGGCCTGAAGACCCAGAGCGACTATCGCTTTGTGCCCGGCATGTCGCTCGGCTGGACCTGGGATTTTCTGCTGCCGATCAAGGTCGGCGACGTGCTGCACGTGACGTTCCGCGTCGGTTCGATGCGGGCCAGCAAGAGCCGCCCGGACTGGGGCATCGTCGTGCTGCCGTCGGAGCTGATCAATCAGGACGGGCAGGTCGTTCAACGCGGCGAACATCGCCTGATGGTGCCGCGCCGGCCGGAGGCAGCGTGATGCAGGCCCGTCCCCTCGAAGGCATGCGCGTCGTCGACTACAGCCATTTTCTTGCCGGCCCGTATGTCGGGCGCTGCCTCGCGGCGCTCGGCGCCGAAGTCATCAAGGTCGAGCGCCCGGGCGCCGGCGACGCCGGACGTCAGCATGCGACCGTGCTCGACGACCAGCAAAGCGGCTATTTCCTGCAGCTCAACATGGGCAAGCGCGGCGTGAGCGTCAACATGAAGGACGCGCGCGGCAAGGCGTTCATGCAGCGGCTGTGCGACTCGGCCGACGTCTTCATCGAGAACTATCGGCCGGGCGCGCTGGACAAGCTCGGGCTCGGCTATGAAGAACTGTCGGCGCGCAATCCGGGCCTTGTCTACTGCTCGATTTCGGCGTACGGGCATACCGGTCCCGATGCGCATCGCGCCGGCTTCGGGCTGATCGCCGAAGCGAAGAGCGGGATCATGCAGATGGTCGGCACGCCCGGCGAGCGGCCGCCGCTGCTACGCATTTCGCTCGGCGACATGTACACCGGGATTCATGCGGTCGCGGCCATCAACGCCGCGCTGCTCGGGCGCGTGAAGAGCGGCCGCGGGCAGCATATCGACATGGCGCTGTACGACACGCTGGTATCGATGCACGAATATGCGGTGCAGTGCTACACGCTGCAGCGCGTGCTGCCCGAGCAGACCGGGCACGACATGCCGACCTCGACGCTCTATGGCGTGTTCCGGGCCGCCGATGGCGATCTCGTGATCGCCGCGCAAGTCGACGACGCATGGAAGCGCTTCGCGCAACTGATCGAAGCGCACGGCGGCCCGGCCCGCTTCGGCGCGGACACACGATTTCACGACAGCACCGGCCGCAACGCGCACCGCGCGGAAATCCTGGCGGTGGTCGAGCCGTGGGTGGCCGCGCGTTCCGTCGCGTCGGTACTGGAACTGCTCGACGGCATCGACGTGCCGTGCGCGAAGGTGCAGCGCATCGACGAGGTGTTGAACGACCCGCAGATCCAGGCCAGAGGCATGGTCGTCGAGCAGCAGCATCCGCGCTACGGGACGCTGCGCCTGCCGAACCTGCCGTTCCGGTTTTCCGATTGCGACACGACGATACGCGACGTCGCCCCCGATCTCGGGCAGCACAACGCGGAGGTCGCGCGCTCCCTCGGGTTCGATTCGGCCGAAATCGATGCGATGCAGGCCGACGGCGTCCTCTATTCAAAAGCGAGCCAACGATGACGGACCAATACGCGGTGATCGGTTATCCGATCGGGCACACGAAATCCCCGCTGATTCACGGTCTGTTCGCGCAACAGACGCGACAGGACATCCGCTATACGGCGATCGAGGGGCCGGTCGAGCCGGCAGGCGCCTTTGCTGCAGCGGTTCGCGCATTTTTCGAGGGGGGCGGCAAGGGTATCAACGTGACCGCGCCATTCAAGCTCGACGCATTCGCGATGTCCGACGAGCGAAGCGCGCGCGCGACGCTGGCGGGCGCAGCCAATGCGCTCAAGTTCGACGGCGACCGCATCTGGGCGGACAACTTCGACGGCATCGGACTGGTTCGCGACATCGAAGTCAATCTCCGGCTTCCGATGGCGGGCAAGCGCATCTTGCTGCTCGGTGCCGGCGGCGCGGCACGCGGCGCGCTGCTGCCGTTCCTCGATGCCGGGCCGGCCGAACTCGTTATCGTGAATCGCGACGTCGACAAGGCGCGCGCACTGGCCCTGGAGGTCGCCGGATGCGGAACGCTCATCGCGGGCGGCTATGCGGACCTCGCCCGGATGGGACGTTTCGACCTGGTGGTCAATGCGACGTCGGCCAGTCTGACCGGCAACCTGCCGCCTGTCCCGCCGAGCGTGTTCAGCCCGACCGGCACGGCCTACGAACTGGCCTACGGCAAGCGCCTGACGCCGTTTCTCCGACTCGCGAAAAATGCCGGCGTGCACGGCATCGCGGATGGCGTCGGCATGCTGGTCGAGCAGGCGGCCGAGGCGTTCGCCTGGTGGCGCGGCGTCCGGCCCGAGACCAGCGCGGTGATCGACCGGCTGGCCGTGCCGTTCGACTGAGTGCGCGACGGCGCGCGGCCCGCGTTCCGGCTACGTCAACGCAGCGGCCGGGCCGTCGCGCGTCGTTACGCTGAACGGTCGACCGTGACGCACACGGCGCGCGAACGCCGGATGACGTGCGTGGACCGACGTGGCTCGCGCGTAGCAATCACGTGCCCCTTCGTCGATCCGGCATTCGATTCATTGCGGCTTCCGGTACGCAATGCGGCAGCGACGAGGTTCTCCAACGGCGTCGCGAGGCGACCGAGCAGTCGCGCGAGCGCGCTGCCGTCGTCGAACCGCGCACGGCAACCGCGCCGCAATCGCGCCGCCGGGCGCGCTTCTCATGCAGGCGACGCCGAACGCCGCACCGTCCCGCCTTTGCGATACAGCGACAGGGTCGCGAGCAGTCCGCAGCATGCGGCGAAGCTGAGCCAGTATCCGGGCGCGGCCTTGTCGCCCGTGATCTCGATCAGATAGGTCGACACCGCGGGCGTGAAGCCGCCGAAGACCGCCGTCGCGAGGCTGAAGGCCAGCGAGAAACCG
Source organism: Burkholderia sp. IO2 (assembly GCF_029522185.1). NCBI lineage: Bacteria > Pseudomonadati > Pseudomonadota > Betaproteobacteria > Burkholderiales > Burkholderiaceae > Burkholderia > Burkholderia sp. IO2. The sequence continues at coordinate 55,495 of NZ_JAKWFH010000045.1, forward strand.
GCCACGCGAACGCTGGCGGGCATGATTTCGGTCAGCGCCGCGACCATCGCGCCGTTGTACATGCCGAAGAAGAAGGAGAGCCACAATAGCACGGCCAGCATGCGGCCGAAGCTGGGGGCGGACGCAAGCCACGCGAGCGCGGGATACGACGTCACGATGGCCGCGACTGCGATGGCCACGAGAATCGGCTTGCGTCCGATGCGGTCCGACAGCGCACCGCCGACGGGCAGCCAGAAGAAATTCGACACGCCCACGCACAGCGTGACGACCAGGCTGTCCGCCGTCGACAGTTTCAGTACGGCCCTGCCGAACGTCGGCGTATAGACCGTGATGAGATAGAACGTCGTCGTGGTCATCGCGACCAGCAGCATGCCGGCGAACACGGTGCGCCAGTTCCGCAGCATCGTCGCGACTACCTCGCGTGCACGCGGACGATGGGTGCGCGCCTTGAATTCGTCCGTTTCCTGCAGCGTTCGGCGAAGCACGAAAATGACCGGGACGATCGCGCAACCGATGAAGAACGGGATGCGCCAGCCCCATGCACCGATTTCCTGGCTCGTCAGCAGATGATTCAGCAGATAGCCCAAGGCCGCCGCGATGACGATCGCGACCTGCTGGCTGGCCGACTGCCAGCTCGTATAGAAGCCGCGGTGCCCGGGCGTCGCCATTTCCGCCAGATAGACCGACACGCCGCCCAGCTCGGCACCGGCCGAGAAGCCCTGCAGCAGGCGCCCAAGCAATACCAGCGCCGGTGCGGCGAGCCCGATCGTCGCGTACCCCGGCACGCACGCGATCAGGATCGTGCCGCTCGCCATGATCGAGAGCGTCACGATCAGGCCTTTGCGTCTGCCCACTTCGTCGATGTAGGCGCCGAGCACGATCGCGCCGAGCGGGCGCATCAGGAAACCGGCGCCGAAGACGGCAAACGTCAGCAGCAGCGACGCGAACTCGCTTGCCGCCGGAAAGAAGACCCGCGAGATGCTGGTCGCATAGAAGCCGAACAGAAAAAAATCGAACTGCTCGAGAAAATTGCCGCTGGTCACGCGCAGGACCGCGCCGAGCTTCGACGTGCGTGCGGCCGTGCCGTCCGGCGCGGTTGACGGTGAGGGATGCATGGGGTGTCTCCGTTGGATGTATGGTGCGAAGCGGCCCGAAAGCCGGACCGCTTCGGTTGGCCCGGTTCAGTCCGAGCCGAGTTGCAGGCGGTTGGCCTGGCGCTTTTCGATCGACGACTTGAGCAGCGCCGCGCAGCGGAAGATTCCGTGGGCGAATTTTCCGTACGGCAACGTTGCGAACAGCGCCATCACGATGCCGAGATGAACGGCGAGCAGCGTCGCCATCGCGCTCGTGTCGCGCCACGCGAGCAACGCCAGTCCCGATGCGCTCACGAGCATCAGCAGGGCAATGAAGCCGCGGTCCATCGGACGTTGTGCCGGATCGGTCCGCGCGGGGTCGCGCCGCAGGTTGAGCCACAGGAGGCCGGCAGGCCCGATCAGCAGACCGATTCCGCCGACGGTGCCGAGCAGCACGGGCAGGCTCAGGAACGCGTACGGCGCGTGCAGGTCCAGCGCGTAGTGATAGAAGGTCGCCACGAGCGTGGCGGCAAAGCACAGCATGAAGCCGTAGAACGTGAAGTGGTGAAACCGGCGCCGCGCGCGCGTGAACGCATCGTCCGACTCGTTGCAGCCGTCACCGTGGCCGCCGTCGAGATAGGTCAGCGCGAGCGCGTGTTTCGCCGCCTCGGCGACCGCGGGCAGGCTCGCCGTACCCGTCGACACGTCGCGCCAGAAACGCGTCACGCCGACCCCGAGCGCCAGAACGGCGAGGCCGAACACCGAGCCGAACATCGCGGCGAGCAGGTTGTGCGGAAAGATCGCATAGAAACGGCCGCCCGACGGGCCATTCAGCAGCGAGCCGTGCATCGCGACGCCGAGCATCAGGAAAAGCGCCAGCCCGATCGCGAGGGCAAGCGCGACGGCCAGGCCGTTGCGCCTGTAGAGCTGGCCCAGCGCGGCGGGCCACGCATACTCGACATACGTGTCGAGCCGGACCTGCGCCATCGCCTTCGGCACGCTCACGGCGAATTCGTGCGGCGGCGCATATTGGCACGCGTGATAGCACGCGCCGCAGTTGTGGCACAGGTTGGCCAGGTAGTTGACGTCCGCCTTCGCGAATTCGAGCCGGCGCGTCATCGCCGGAAAGACCGCGCAAAACCCTTCGCAGTAGCGGCACGCATTGCAGATCTGCATCTGGCGCGCGACTTCCGCTTCGTGGTCGGTGACGGGCACGATGCGGATCACGGCGGCGCCGCTCGCGCGTGTCGACGGCCGACCGGCGGGCGCGAGCGCGTGGGCGTCGCGAACGTGTTCTTCAATATCGTGCATGTTGAACTCCGGTCGTTTGCGCGGCCTTCGCCGCCTCGGTGCCCGCGATACGGCCGAACGCGGTGCCGATCGACATCCCGACGCCCGCCGTGTAACCCTTGCCCAGCACGTTGCCGGCCATCATCTCGCCGGCAACGAACAGGTTGCCGCTTGGTCGTCCGCCGAAGTGGACCTGCGCGCGCTCGTTGACCTTGAGCCCGAGATACGTAAACGTGATGCCGGGACGCAGCGCATAGCCGAAGAAGGGCGGCGTATCGATCGGGCGTGCCCAGTGGGTTTTCGCGGGATGGACGCCTTCGGTGCGACAGTCGTCGAGCGTCGTGTGATCGAACGTGCCCGCCCGGCATGCGGCGTTGTACGCGCGCAGTGTCTCGACGAACGCTCGCTCGGGCAGGCTCAGCCCGCGCGCGAGTTCCGGCAACGAATCGGCGCGGACCCCGGGGAATACCGGCGGCATGAAGCGTCCGACGGCCTTGGCATCGATGATCGAGTAGGCGGTCTGTCCCGGTTGCTGCGCGACGAGGCGGCCCCAGATCGCGTAACGCTTCGGCCAGAAATCTTCGCCTTCGTCGTAGAAGCGCTGCGCATCGCGGTTGACGACGATACCGAGCGACACGCAATCGATCCGTGTGCAGATGCCGCCGTCGTAGAGCGGCGCGCGCGCATCGATCGCGACGCAATGCGACTGCGACGGGTCGCCGATCGCATCCGCGCCGGCGTCGAGCATGGCCTTGAGCAGGACGCCCTGGTTGAAGCGCGTGCCGCGGATGAGGAAATTGTCGGCGGGCCACTCGCCACGCTCGTTTTGTCCCCACGCTTCGCGCAGCCATTCGCGGTTGGATTCGAAGCCGCCCGCCGCCAGCACGCAACTGCGCGCCTCGAAGCGCCGGCTCCCGCTGCGCGCGGCGACGAAGCGCTCGCCGTCGAGCTCGATGGCGTCGACGGGCGTGTCGTAGCGAATCCGTACGCCCAGCGCTTCGGCGCTGCGGTAATACGCGTTCACGAGCGCTTTGCCGCCGCCCATGAAGAATGCATTGGTCCGCGCCACGTGCAGCGCGCCGGACAACGGCGGCTGAAACCGCACGCCATGTGCGTGCATCCACGGACGACAGTTCGCCGACGCGCGGATCGCGAGCCGGGCCAACGCCTCGTTCGTGATGCCGCCCGTGACCTTCAGCAGGTCTTGCCAGTACTCTTCTTCCGGATAGGCGCCGACCAGCACGTCCTGCGGGCCGTCGTGCATGCAACGCAGGTTGCGCGTGTGCTGGGAGTTTCCGCCGCGCCATTCGCGCGGGGCCGCTTCCAGCAGCAGCACCGACGCGCCGGCTTCGCGCGCCATCAAGGCCGCGCACAGCGCCGCGTTGCCGCCGCCGATTACGAGAACATCGATCATCTGAGTTGTCTCCTTTGAGACGCACTCTACGGATCGGCCTCGCCTGCCGCCATCAGCGGCGCGGCAACACGTCTTCAGTTTTTGTGAAGAGGCGGCTCGCGCAGCGTGGCGCCGGGCCACCCGCCTGCCGCGACGATCTCGCGCGCGACGTCGGCGAGGACGACCCGCGCGGCGAGCCCGGCGGGCGACAACTCGTCGTCGGAGACGCTCGCGATCAGGTTCGGCCTCGTCGCGTGGGCGTCCGCGACAGGGACGCTCGCGAGCGCGGCGTTCTCGAGCCGTGCGAGCGCCGCGCCCGGTTGAATGGTTGCACCGAGCCCGCCGCGCACCGCATCCATCAACATCGCGAGGCCGTCGACTTCGGCGGCGATGTGCGGGGTAAAGCCGGTGCGGGCGAATGCGACATCCAGCAACGCGCGCAGACCATGCGGGCCGCTCGGCAGGATCAGCGGCACGGCGCCGAGGTTCGCCAGGCGGACGCGCGGCCCGTCGGGCATGCCCGGCAGGCCGGGGGCGCCGATCACGAACAGATGCTCGTCGAGCAACGGCATCACGCTCCAGCGCTGCGCGGGTTCTTCGCGAAACAGGATCGCCAGGTCGATCTGCCGCGCACTCAGCATCGCACCGAGATAGCCCGACAGGCTCTCGACCATGCGCAGCCGGACATCCGGATAGCGCCGTCGCATCGCCTGCATGAACGCGAGGCCGAGTACGCCGGTCGTACTGGGCGCAAGCCCGACGCTGACGTGCCCCGACAGGCGCGCCTGACGCGCGGCGAGCGCCGCATCGTCGACGTGGCGCAACGCGAGTTGCGCCTGTCGCCAGAATGCAAGGCCGGCGTCCGTCGGCACGACGCCCGTGGAGGTGCGTTGCAGCAGGCGCGTGGACAACTCGCTCTCGAGCCGGCTGATCTGCTGGCTCAGTGCGGACGTCACCACGCCCAGTTCCAGCGCGGCCTTGCCCATGCTGCCGTGTTCCACGACGCAGACGAAATAGCGCAGTTGCCTCAGTTCCATCGACACCTCGAATTGACTCAGCCGCGGTATTGTCGCAGCCGACGAGGCGCCGGTGGAGCGAATCGCGTCCACCGAGGCCGTGGAGCGACGCCGGAAAGACGGTCGAGCAGGCGGCGCCGCTCAAGGCGGCCGTTCCGGCTCGGCGAGTGTTCAGGTCGCGCAGTGAAGGCCGGCTACATGCGCGCCGGCGCGAACGGCCGTTTCATACCGCTTCGCTTATTGTCCGTCGACGTCGTTCGCGCAGGACTTCATGTCGCCGCGTCTTCCGCTTTCATTCGGCAAGCAGCCCGCGCGCGGCCAGGTTCGCATACAGCGCGCGCACGCCGAAGGTCCACGGCGCGATCTCCGTGCAAAGCCGCACGGTATTGACGAGTGCGCCGAGCGCGGGCGTCGAGATCGTGACACGGTCGCCCACGTGATGCGTGAAGCCCGCGCCGGGCGCGTCGCGATCCTGGATCGGCGAGAACATCGTGCCGAGGAACAGCATGAAGCCGTCCGGGTACTGGTGATGCGCGCCGCAGGTCTGCGCGACGAGGTCGGCCGGGTCGCGGCTGATCTCGCGCATGTGGCTGATGCCGTCGAGGACGAAACCGTCGTCCGCGCCTTCGACACGCAGCGACACGCTGCATTGCCGCACGCCGTCGAGCGTGAAGCCGTCGTCGAACAGCCGCACGAACGGGCCGATCGCGCACGAGCCGTTGTTGTCCTTGCATTTGCCGAGCAGCAGCGCCGAGCGGCCTTCGATGTCGCGCAGGTTCACGTCGTTGCCGAGCGTCGCACCCACCGGCCGGCCGTCGCTGGCGACCGCCAGCACGATCTCCGGCTCCGGGTTGTTCCATACCGACACGGGCAGCAGCCCGACGTCCGCGCCGAAGCCGACCGCGGACATCGGCTGCGCCTTGGAGAACACCTCGGCATCCGGGCCGATGCCGACTTCCATGTATTGCGACCACGCGCCGCGGCGCTCGAGTTCCGCCTTCAGGCGCAGCGCGGCTTCCGAGCCGGGCACGATCTTCGACAGGTCGGTGCCGATGGTCGCGGCGATGGTGTCGCGTACCTCGCGCGCCCTGGCCGGATCGCCGCCGGCCTGTTCCTCGATCACGCGTTCGATCAGGCTGACGGCGAACGTGACGCCGCACGCCTTGATCGCCTGCACGTCGCACGGTGCGAGCAGGTGCGTCGCGCCGGGCGTGCCGTCGAGCGTCGCCTGCAGCAGCGGTTCGACGCGGCCCAGCGATTCGCCGACGGCGGTGCGCGCGATGGCGACTGCATCGGGGCGGTCGAACAGGTCCGCGGTGGTCGGCACGGTGCGCGTGATGTCGAACACTTCGCCGCCGCGCACGGCGACGACGCTCGGGCCCGCGTGGGCGCCGTCGTGCCGCCAGACGCGGCCGATCAGCAGCGCGTGGGCGAGGTCGTGCGGCAGGCAGTCGGAAACGGAAGGAGTACGCATGGTCAGCTCGGCAAGAGTCGTGGACGGTGAAATCAGTGCGAATGGCGCGGATTGCCGCGCTGCTCGATCACCTTCAGGTACAGCGTGGCCGGTTCGAGGCAGCCGCCGGTGGACAGCTGGCCGACGAAGCGGCGATAGAGTTCCTGCCACGGCGTTTGCGCCTGCGGCACGGTGAAGCTTGCGCTTTCGCGACGTCGCGCGAGTTCGTCCTCGTCGACGAGCACGTCGACGCTGCGGCGATTCAGGTCCACGCGCACGCGGTCGTTCGTGCGCAGCAGCGCGAGGCCGCCGCCGACCGCCGCTTCCGGCGACATGTTCAGGATCGACGGGCTGGCCGACGTGCCGCTCTGGCGTCCGTCGCCCATGCACGGCAGCGACGTCACGCCGCGCTTCACCAATTCGGCGGGCGGCGCCATGTTCACGACTTCCGAACTGCCCGGATAGCCGACCGTGCCGCAGCCGCGGATCACCAGGATGCAGCGCTCGTCGATGTCCAGCGCGGGATCGTCGATGCGCGCGTGATAGTCCTCGGGGCCGTCGAACACGATCGCGCGCGCTTCGAACGTATTTTCCGCGCCCGGTTCGGAAAGATAGGTCCGGCGGAACGCGTCGCCGACCACCGACATCTTCATGATCGCGCTGTCGAAGAAGTTGCCCGACAGCACCATGAAGCCGGCGCCGTGCTTGAGCGGCGCGTCGGGCGTCCGGATCACGTCGCGGTCGGCGTCCTGCGCGGTGTCGGCGATCGCGCCGATCGCGCGACCGGATACGGTCAGGCAGTCGCGTCGCAGCAGGCCGGCCGCATCGAGCTGGCGCAGCACGGCAGGCACGCCGCCGGCGCGGTGGAAGCTTTCGCCGAGGTAGTCGCCGGCCGGCATGCAGTTGACGAGCAGCGGCACGGCTTCACCGAAGCGCTGCCAGTCGTCCAGGCTCAGCTCGACGCCCATGTGGCGTGCGATTGCGATCAGGTGCGGCGGGCAGTTGGTCGATGCGCCCAGCGCGGACGCGACGACGATCGCATTCTCGAACGCCGCGCGCGTCATGATCGCCGACGGGCGAAGGTCTTCGCGAACGAGCTCGACCGCGCGCTTGCCGGTCGCGTAAGCCATCTGGCCGCGCTCGCGATAGGCCGCGGGAATGCTCGCGCAACCCGGCAGCGACATGCCCAGCGCCTCGGCCAGGCTGTTCATCGACAGCGCGGTGCCCATGGTGTTGCAATGGCCGATCGACGGGGACGAAGCCGTGGTCAGCTGCATGAAGCCTTCGTAGTCGATCTCGCCGGCCGCGAGCAGGTTGCGCGCATGCCAGATCACCGTGCCGGAGCCGACCCGCTTGCCCTCGTGCCAGCCGTCGAGCATCGGGCCGCCCGACAGCACGATCGCGGGCAGGTCGACGGTGGCCGCGGCCATCAGGCACGCGGGCGTGGTCTTGTCGCAGCCGGTCGTCAGCACCACGCCGTCCAGCGGAAAGCCGTGCAGCACTTCCACCAGCCCGAGGTAGGCGAGATTGCGGTCGAGCGCGGCGGTGGGCCGACGGCTTTGCTCGGCCAGCGGATGCACGGGGAATTCCATCGGAATGCCGCCCGCGTCGCGGATGCCGGCCTTGGTCCGCTCGGCCAGCTCGAGGTGGTGGCGGTTGCACGGTGCCAGGTCGCTGCCCGTCTGCGCGATGCCGATGACGGGGCGGCCCGACTGCAGTTCCTCGCGCGTCAACCCGTAGTTCATGAAGCGCTCGACATAGAGCGCGGTCATGTCGGCGTGCGCGGGGTCGTCGAACCATTCCTGGCTGCGCAGGCGGCGAGCGGTGTGTGACATGGCAGGCTGTCTCCTAAGGGGCCTTTCTCATTTTGCGTGCCGGATAGTTACCGGTAACATCGGTGGGATGTTAGCACGGGGTTTTTGCATCGCGGAAGGGATTTCGTGCGCGATTTCGTGCGCAAGTGGCGCAGCAGAGGGCGGCGGAAACCGGTACGGAGCCGCGCATCCCGCGGGTCGGGATGCGCGCGGGCGCCGGCCGTCAGGCGCTTTCCCGCGGGATGATCGTGTAGTCGATACGAATGCTTTTCGATTCGGTCCGCTCGCCGCCGTCGCGCGCCTGCAGCGCCGCCAGCAACGCTTCGCCGGTGCGCAGCCCGATACCGTACGCATCGACCGACACGGTCGTGATGGTCGGATGGCAGCAGGTTGCCACTTCGAAGTTTCCGAAGCCGGCCACCGCGATGTCGGCGGGCACGGCCAGCCCGCGCCGATGACATTCCATGATCGCGCCGAACGCCGACATGTCGCTCACGCACATCACCGCATCGGTATCCGGCCATTGCGCCAGCAGGGCCGCCATCGCCGGCCCGCCGTGGCTCATCGTGATCGGCGATTCGCCTAGCCGCACGACGCGCGGTTCGCCGAGCCCCAGCGCCTTGATCTCCGCCTGGTAGCCCTTGAGCCGGTCCAGGCCGCGGCGATCCAGTTCGCTCGCGCCGACCAGAAAGCCGATGCGCCGATAGCCGCGCTCGGCGAGGTGCCGCACCATCGCACGGGCGGCGCGCACGTTCGAGAAGCCGACGGCGGTGTCGATCGGGCGGGTGGGCAGGTCCCACATCTCGACCACCGGAATCGCCGAGCGCTCCAGCACCTTGCGCGTCGCGTCGGTGTGCTGCGCCCCGGTCAGCGCGATGCAGCGCGGCTGGTGCCGCAGCATCGAGCGCACCAGCCGTTCTTCCCGTTCGAGGTCGTAGTCGGTATCGCCGAGCAGCAACTGCAGGCCATGCGGTTCGAGCGCATCGGTCAGTCCGCGCACGGTGTCCGAGAAGTTCGAACTCGACAGCGACGGCACCAGCACCGCGACGAACTCCGAGCGCCCCGACGACAGCGCGCCGGCGGCCGCGTCGGCCACGTAGCCGAGCTGCTCGATGGCCTCGCAGACCCGTGCGCGCGTCTCGGCGGCCACGCTGTGCCCGGCGAGCACGCGCGACACGGTCATCTTCGAGACGCCGGCGAGGCGCGCCACGTCGGACATGCGGGGCGGCCCGGCAGGCCGGACGGCGGTGGGACTGGGCATCGGAATCGCGATCGTGAGAAGGCCGGAAAGGCTACATCATACCGGTGCGGCGTACCGGGCAGGCCGGCCGACGCTCGCCCGTCGCGGCGACGCCCGTACTAGGGAAACCACGCGTGCGGCGGACCTTGTACGCCCCGGTCGCAGCGTGCTACCTTCCGGTGTGTTACCGGTATCAGTGTGCCGATCGCTCCCGTCGCCTCGCCGGCTTTTTTTTGCCACGGAATGTTATCGGTAACATCGATGCGTCAGAGGACTCGCCGGTACGAAGAAGACCTACACGAACAGCAACCATCTTGAGACAGCCCATGTCATGCGCAATTGAAATCCGGCTGCCAACGCTCGCCAGTGCGAGCGATGGCGTTGAGCGTGATGAGCAGCTTGCGCATGCATGCGACGAGGGCGACCTT
>NZ_JAKWFH010000046.1:0-64657 GCF_029522185.1 Burkholderia sp. IO2
GCGGGGCGCGCTCGCCCGTTGCCTGGGGCGCGCCCTTCGCGGCCGGCTGGCGCGCGCCGCCGCGCCGTTCGTCGCCGCGCGGTGCGGGTGCCGCCGTGCCCGCCGGCTTGTCCTGCTGCTGGCGGGGCGGCTGGCCCTGCTGCTGGCCCTGCTGCTGGCGCGCATCGGCCGCACCATCCGGGTGCTGCGCCGACGGCGTATTGGCCCGCGTCGGCGCGGGACTTTTAGAAACATTCGACATGGGGGCGCATTATAATCCCGCCCATGAATTCCCAAACCGACCTCCCTCCCGCCCAGACCGGCGCCGCGACGCCGCCGGCCGCCGACGATTCGGCCGCCAGCCACGCGCAGTTCGTCGACTGGATGCGCTCCGTCGCGCCCTATATCCACAAGTTCCGCAACAGCACGTTCGTCGTGGGGTTCGGCGGCGAGGTGGTGCAGCAGGGGCTGCTGAATGCGCTCGTGTCCGACATCGCGCTGTTGCAGGCGATGGGCATCCAGATCGTGCTGGTGCACGGCTCGCGCCCGCAGGTCGAGGAGCAGTTGAGCCTGCACGGTGTCGAATCCGAGTTTTCGCACGGGCTGCGCATCACCGATGCGCGCGCGCTCGAATCCGCGAAGGAAGCGGCCGGCGAGGTGCGTCTCGACATCGAGGCCGCGATCAGCCAGGGTCTGCCGAACTCGCCGATGGCGCACGCGCACATCAGCGTTGTGTCGGGCAACTTCGTGACCGCGCGGCCGGTGGGGATTCTCGACGGGGTCGATTTCGCGCACACGGGCATCGTGCGCAAGATCGACGCCGAATCGATCCGTCATTCGCTCGCGAGCCGCAAGCTCGTGCTGCTGTCGCCGCTCGGTTTCTCGCCGACCGGCGAAGCGTTCAACCTGTCGATGGAAGACGTCGCGTCGGCGGCCGCGATCGCGCTGCGCGCCGACAAGATCATCTTCCTGACCGAAGGGCCCGGCATCGTCGACGACGAAGGCGAGCTGGTCCGCGAAATGTCGCTCGACGCCGCGGCCGAGCTGCTCGATTCTGGCAACATCCAGGGCGACGACGCGTTCTTCCTGAAGCATTCGATCCGCGCGTGCCGCGGCGGCGTGACCCGCGCGCACCTGATCCCGCAGTCGCTCGACGGCAGCATGCTGCTCGAACTGTTCCTGCACGACGGCGTCGGCACGATGATCTCGTACGAGAATCTCGAGAGCCTGCGCGAGGCGACGCCGGACGACGTCGGCGGCATCCTGTCGCTGATCGAGCCGCTCGAGTCGGACGGCACGCTGGTGCGGCGCGGCCGCCACCAGATCGAACGCGACATCGACCACTTCTCGGTGATCGAGCACGACGGCGTGCTGTTCGGCTGCGCGGCGCTGTACCCGTACCAGCAGGAGAAGATCGGCGAGATGGCGTGCCTGACGGTCGCGCCGGAAGCGCAGGGCTCGGGCGACGGCGAGCGCCTGCTCAAGCGCATCGAGCAGCGTGCCCGCGCGCGCGGCCTCACGCACATCTTCGTGCTCACGACGCGCACCGAGCACTGGTTCCTCAAGCGCGGCTTCGTCAAGGTCAGCGTCGACGACCTGCCGGAAGACCGTCGCAAACTCTATAACTGGCAGCGCAAGTCGCTCGTGCTGATGAAGCAGCTCTGAGCACCGGCACGACTGCCCTTCCCCCCAGACACCGATTACAGGAGAAGTACACGATGGCTCGAATGATCCAATGCGCGAAGCTCGGCAAGGAAGCCGAAGGCCTCGATTTCCCGCCGCTGCCGGGCGAACTCGGCAAGCGCATTTACGAGAGCGTCTCGAAGGAAGCGTGGCAAGGCTGGCTCAAGCAGCAGACGATGCTGATCAACGAAAACCGCCTGAACATGGCCGATCCGCGCGCGCGTCAGTACCTGATGAAGCAGACCGAGAAGTACTTCTTCGGCGACGGCGCGGACCAGGCGTCCGGCTACGTGCCGCCGACGGAAGGCTGAAGCGACGCGACTCGCGACGGCAGGCCGCGCCGGCCTCGTCGCGACGTGAAGCCAACGCCCAGGCAAACGGCACCGTGTCTCGCACGGTGCCGTTTGCTTTTGGGAAGCGTGATCCGGTGCGAGCCGACGCCGCGCGACGCACGCTCGGTCCGGCACGCGATGCCGCCGGAGCGCCGAATTACCGCGCGACCGCGCCGGCGGATTGCCGCCTCACCGAATTACCGCGTCGCCAGCGTGCCGAATCGCGCCGGCCTCCCCGCGTCACCCCGCCGGTTTCAACGTGCCGCGATCGTCGGGCTGCGCCGGCGCGCCGGCCGGACAATCGGCCCCCGCGCCTTCGGTGCCCCACTCGGCCGCATCGCTGCGCTCGGCGCTCGACAACTCGTCGGCGCGATACCCGGTGCGGTTCAGCAGCGCCAGCATGCACGCCAGCGACACGAGCGCGTACAGCCCCGACGCGATCGCGACGCCGACGATGCTGCCCGTCGCATTGAGAATCGCCTGCGCGAGCACCGGCGTGCCGCCGCCGACGACCAGCGCGCTCAACTGATACGCGAGCGACAGGCCCGTATAGCGGATGTTCGCCGGGAACACGCGGGCGAGCACGCCGCCGACCGCGCCGTAGAACATCGCCGACGGAATCGTCGAGATGCACATGCCCGCGACGGCGACCCAGTACGAACGCGTCGCGAGCGCGTGGAACATCACGGGCATCAGCACGATTTCCGGGATCAGGATCCAGCCCATCGCGCGCCGCATGTCGACCTTCGACACGAACCACGCACCGACCGGCTGCATCAGGAACTGCACGACGAGCGAGATCGACAGGATGCCGAGGAACGTGCCCTGCGCGTAGCCGAGTTCCTTCGTCGCCCACGACAGCGCGAACGTGCTGCGGAAATACGTGACGTTGATCACCGGCAGCGTGCCGGCCGCGAGCAGCACGACGACCCAGTGGTCGCGCACGACGTCGCGCAGCGGCAGCTTCACCGTGCGCTTGCGCGCGAGCACGCGCTGCATGTCGATCGACTCCTCGAGCCGCAGCCGGATCACCATCCCGATGACCACGAGCACGGCCGACAGCAGGAACGGAATGCGCCAGCCCCACATCAGGAACGACGGGGTCGGCAGCGCGCTCAGCGCGAAGAATGCCGCCGTGGCCAACAGGTTGCCGGTGGGCGAGCCTTGCTGCGCGAACGCCGCATACAGGATGCTGCGATGCTTCGGCGCATTCTCGCTCGCGATCAGCACCGCGCCGCCCCACTCGCCGCCGACCGCGATGCCCTGCAGCACGCGCAGCACGACGAGGCCCGCCGGCGCCCACACGCCGATCGACGCGTAACCGGGCAGCAGGCCGATGCCCGTCGTCGCGAGCCCCATCATCACCAGCGTGATCACGAGCGCGGTCTTGCGGCCGACGCGATCGCCGAGATGCCCGAACACGATGCCGCCGAGCGGCCGCGCGGCGAAGCCGGCCCAGAACGTGACGAACGCGAGCAGCGTCGCGACGCCGGGATCCATCGTGCCGGAAAAGAACACCTTGCCGAACACGAGCGCCGCGGCCGTGCCGTAGATGTAGAAGTCGTACCACTCGATCGTGGTGCCGACGAACGCCGCGAGGGCGGCGCGGCCGGGCCGCGGTTGTGCGGCGGGCGGGGATTGAGGACGGCTCATCGATGTCTCCATATTGGGGTGATCGGGGGCGCGACTCGCGCGCGCCTTTCCCGGTGGCCGGCATCACGCCGCCGGCCAGCGGCGTCGTGTCAGTCGGGCGGCGATTCGCCGGCCGCCGTCTTCAGCACGCCGGCATCGAGCAGTTGCTGCTGAAGCGCGCGATCGACGCCGAGCCGGTCGAGCACCGCGCGCGTGTCGCGGCCGAGCGCGGGCGGCGCCGACCGGTAGGTGGCCGGCGTGCGCGACAGCTTCACCGGCGACGCGGTGCCGCGATACGCGCCGATCTCGACGAACAGGTTGCGGTGCAGCGCATGCGGATCGTGCGCGACGTCGGCCACCGTGCGCACCGGCCCGCACGGCACGCCGGCCGCCATCAGGTCACGCGCGAGCGGCTCGCATGCGTGCGCGGCGAGCCGCGCTTCCAGCTCGGCCTTCAGCGCGGGCCGGTGCGCGCAGCGGCTGCGGTTGTCGACGAAGCGCGGATCGCCGGCGAGCGCCGGCGCGCCGAGATGCGCGACGAGCCGCGCGAACTGCCGGTCGTTGCCGACCGCGAGGAAAATCGGCACGGTGGCCGTGCGGTAGCTGTCGTACGGCGCGATGTTCGGGTGCGCGTTGCCGCTGCGCTCCGGCACGCGACCCGAGCCGAAGAAATTCGGCAGGTGCGGATGCAGCAGCGACACGCCGCAGTCGTACAGCGCGACGTCGATCGACTGCCCGCGCCCGCTCTTCTCGCGCTCCGCGAGCGCCAGCAGGATGCCGGCGAGCGCGTTGAGCCCCGTGACCATGTCGACGATCGGCAGGCCGATGCGGGTCGCGTCGCCGTCGCGTTCGCCGTTCACGCTCATCAGCCCGGCCATCGCCTGGATCACCGCGTCGTAGCCGGGCAGCCCGCCGAGCGGGCCGTCGTCGCCGAAGCCCGTCACCGCGCAGTGGATCAGGCGCGGAAAGCGCGGCTGCAGGTCGCGTGCGTAGTCCATCCCCCAGCGCGCGAGCGTACCCGGCTTGAAATTCTCGACGAGCACGTCGGCTTCCTCGAGCAGGCGCCACAGGATCGCGCGCCCTTCGTCGCGCGACAGGTCGAGCGCGAGCCCTTCCTTGTTGCGGTTCACGCCCATGAAATACCAGGCCGTGTCGCCGAGGAACGGCGGCCCCCAGCCGCGCGTCTCGTCGCCGGCGGGCGGCTCGATCTTGACCACCATCGCGCCGTGATCAGCGAGCGCCTGCGTGCAGTACGGGCCGCCGAGCACCCGGCTCAGGTCGATGACCTTCAGGCCGTCCAGTGCGCCACGCGTCGCGTTCATCGCTCGACCTCCGGCAGCAGGTCGAGCGCCGTGTCGAGCGCGACCGGCAGACCGCGCAGCAGCGCGTCGGACGCGGCCGATTCGTCGTCGCGCAGAGCCGGCGCGAGCGGATCGACCGGCAGCAGCTTGTGACGCACGATCAGGTGCGCCAGCGCGAGACGGCGGAAATCCGGCGCGAGCCGCGCGCCCTCGCAGGCCATCAATACGGCCGCGCTCGCGTAATACAGCGCGGACGCGGCTTGCCGCACACGCGCGTCGTCGCCTTCGTCAGCGACCCGCGCGAGCCCGTCGCACGCCCGCGCCAGAATGCGCCGCAACGCCGTGCGGCTCGCCTCGGGCAGCGGCGCCGCGCCCAGGCGATCGCCGAGGAACGTGCGCAGCGCGTCGAGCGCATGCTCGCGCTGCGCGGCGCGCGCGACGTCGAGCGCGACGATGTTGCTGGTGCCCTCCCAGATCGAGCCGAGATGCGCGTCGCGCACGAGCCGCGCATCGCTCCATTCCTCGATATAGCCGGTGCCGCCGCGCACTTCCATCGCGTCGCCCGTCACGCGGCGCGCGTCGCGGCACGCGCGGAACTTGATCAGCGGCGTCAGGATCCGCACGCAGCGCGCGGCCTGCTCGTCGCCCGCGTCGGCCTGCGGCAGCAGCAGCGCGATCTGCATGAACATCGCGCGCGCGGCCTCGGCCGGCAGCAGCATCTTCATCAGCTGGCGCTGCATCAGCGGCATCTCGATCAGCTTGCGGCCGAACGCCTCGCGATGCGCGGCCACGTGCAGCGCTTCGTTCAGCGCGCGCCGCATCAGCCCCGCCGCGCGCACGCCGTTCGACAGCCGCGACATGTTGATCATGTCGGCCATCTGGTGAAAGCCGCGGCCGATCTCGCCGATCAGGTACGCCTGCGCGCCTTCGAGCGCGATCTCGCCGCTCGCCATCGAACGGCTGCCGAGCTTGTCCTTCAGCCGCACGATCCGGTAGCGGTTGCGCGTGCCGTCCGGCAGCGTCTTCGGCAGCAGGAACAGCGCGAGGCCCTTGATGCCGTCCGGCGCGCCGTCGGGCCGCGCGAGCACCATCGCGAGATCGGCGTCCGCGTTCGAGCAGAACCACTTGTCGCCGGTCAGCCGCCAGACGGTCTCGCCGTGCACGTCGGTTTCGCAGGTCGCGCGCGTCGCGATCCGGCCGACGTCGGAGCCGGCCGCCTGCTCGGTCATGAACATCGCGCCCTGGTACAGCGTGTCGAAGTCGCGCGACGCGAGCATCGGCAGGTAGCGCGCGACCAGCGCGGGATCGCCGAAGCGGCGCAGCGTGCGCGTCAGCGAATCGGTCATGCTGACCGGGCAGCACAGCCCGAATTCCGCCTGCACGAACAGGAACGTCAGCGCGTACTTGACGAGCGGCGGCACGGTTTCGGCTCCGTGGCTCAGCGACGCGAGCCCCAGCTCCGCATACGCGACGCGTTCGAGCGCGACGTACGCCGGGTCCTTGTCGATCCGCTGCACGGCCTCGCCGCGCCGGTTGCGATGCTCGAGCACGGGCGGATGCTTGTCCGCGCGCGACGCCCATTCGTCGAGTTCGCCCGACGCGCGCGCGCCGAGCGCGTGCAGCCGCGGCTCGAGTTCGGCATAGCGCGCATCGCCGAGATGCAGCTTCAGCAATGCGCCGAGATCGGGGTCGACGGTGAAGAAATTGATGCCCCGGCTGTCGGGGATATTGGATGCGCCGGTGTCGGGCGTGCGAGCGGTGTCGTTCATGCATGCGTCTCCTGGGTTGCCTGTGCGGCGACCGGGCCGCGCGCCGCGGCGTCCGGCCGATCCTGCGTCAAGCCTCCCGCAGAGCGTAGGCGCGCGATCGATAAGCGTCCAATACAGGATTTGTCCGGTACGATAGATATCGCTTATCAATGCGGACGCCGGGAGGAGACACCATGGAACTGAGGCAGTTGCGCTACTTCGTGGCGGTCGCCGAGGAACTGCATTTCGGGCGCGCGGCGAAGCGCCTGTTCATCTCGCAGCCGGCGCTGAGCTTCGACATCCGCAAGTTCGAGGACGCGCTCGGCGTGCAGTTGTTCTCGCGCACCAACAAGACGGTCGCGCTGACCAACGCGGGCGAGGTACTGCTCGGCGAAGCGCGCCGGCTGCTGCTGCAGGCGGCCGAAGCCGAGCGCCTGACGGTGCGCTCCGCATCGGGGCTCGCGGGTCGGCTGCGGATCGGCTTCGTCCACTCGATGCTGTATCGCGGGCTGCCCGACGCCGTGCGGCGCTTCGAGGCCGACTATCCGGGCGTCGAGGTCGTGCTGAGCGAGATGAACACGCACGCGCAGGTGCAGGCGATCCAGCGTGGCCAGATCGATCTCGGCTATGCGCACTGGGGCCACTTCCCGCCCGAGGTGGAATCGGTGCCCGTCTATGCGGAGCCGTTCGTGTGCTGCCTGCCGGCCGCGCATCCACTGGCGCGGCGCAGGCAGGTCGCGCTCGCCACGCTCGCGACCGAACCGTTCATCCTGTTTCCGCGCGACGCCGCACCGCACTATCACGACCTGATCATCGCGCAGTGCGTGAACGCGGGATTCAGTCCGCTGATCCGTCACGAGGCGCGGCTGTGGCAGACGATCCTGTCGATGATCGAATTCGGGATGGGCATCGCGCTGGTGCCGCGCGTGCTGCAGCAGGCGAAAAGCGACCGGCTCGCGTTCCTGCCGCTGAAGGATGCGTCGCTCGAATCGCGCACGCTCGCGCTGAAACGCAGCGGCACCGCCGAACCGGTGGCGCTGCGCTTTGCCGGCTACGTACGCGCGTCGATCGATGCGCTGCCCGCGCTCGCGGGCTGAGCGCGCGGCTCGCGAACCGGTGCTTGCGGCTATTTGAAAAAATTTGCAGAAAGGGCTTTACGAGCCCCAAAATCTCTGACATAATTTGATTCTTCTTTGGGCGGTTAGCTCAGCGGTAGAGCACTGCCTTCACACGGCAGGGGTCACTGGTTCGATCCCAGTACCGCCCACCAAAGAATTCAAGGGCCTGCGTCTCACGACGCAGGCCCTTTTCGTTTTGGGCGTCGCGCGTGCCCCGAGCGACGCGGGCGCCACGTCATACGACGCCCACGTCCGCACGCAGCTACCGGCTTACCGTGCGCGTCCCACCCGCTCCGCCGTCGCGTCGAACGCGCGCTTCGCCTTGTCGACGATCTCGTCGACCTCCGCCTCGCGAATCACGAGCGGCGGCGACAGCAGCATCCGGTCGCCGGTCGCGCGCATGATCAGGTTGCCGTTGAAGCAGAAGTCGCGGCAGATCGTGCCGATATCGACGTCCGCGCCGAAGCGCTCGCGCCGGCTCCGGTCGCGCGCCAGCTGAACGCCGGCGACGAGTCCCGCTCCCGCGATCTCCCCGACGATCGGGTGGTCGCCCAGCGCGTCGCGCAGCCGGCGCTGGAAATACGGCCCGATGTCGGTCTTCACGCGCTCGACGATGCCCTCGTCGCGCAGCAGCTTCAGGTTCGCGACCGCGACGGCGGCTGCCACCGGGTGACCCGAATACGTGAGGCCGTGATTGAATTCGCCGTTGTCGATGATCGGGCGCGCGACGCGCTCGTGAATGCCGACCGCGCCCATCGGTACGTAGCCCGACGTGAGGCCCTTGGCCATCGTGATCAGATCCGGCTCGAAGCCGAAGTGCTGGTGCGCGAACCATTCGCCGGTACGGCCGAAACCGCCGATCACTTCGTCGGCGGCCAGCAGGATGTCGTACTTGCGGCAGATCCGCTGGATTTCCGGCCAGTAAGTCGACGGCGGGAAGATCACGCCGCCCGCGCCCTGGAACGGCTCGCCGATGAAGGCCGCGACGTTCTCCGCACCGAGTTCGAGAATCTTCGCTTCGAGCTGCTGCGCGCGCGCGAGGCCGAATGCTTCGGGCGTCTCGCCGGCTTGCGCTTCGCCGAAGAAATACGGCTGGTCGATGTGCACGATGTGCTCGACCTTCGACGGCATCTGCTCGTGCATGTAGCCCATCCCGCCGAGCGTGCCGCCCGCGATCGTCGAGCCGTGATAGCCGTTCTTGCGCGAGATCACGTATTTCTTCTGCGGCTTGCCCTGCACGCGCCAGTACTGGTGCACGAGACGCAGCACGGTGTCGTTGCCTTCCGAGCCGCTGTTGCAATAGAAGAAGTGGTTGAAGCCGGCCGGCGTCACTTCCGCGAGCATCGCGGAAAGTTCGATCACCGGCGGGTGCGTGGTCTTGAAGAACGTGTTGTAGAACGGCAGTTCCTGGATCTGGCGATACGCGGCGTCGGCGAGTTCCTTGCGCCCGTAACCGACGTTCACGCACCACAGGCCGGCCATCCCGTCGATCACCTTGTTGCCGTCCGAGTCCCACAGGTAGACGCCGTCGGCCTTCACGATCACGCGGCTGCCGGCACGATTGAGCGCGCCCATGTCCGAGAACGGATGGATGTGGTGCGCGGCGTCGAGCGCGCGAAAATCGGCGGTCGAGCGCGGCGAAAAAGCTTCGTTTCGATCGGTCATGTTTTCTCCGTCAAACAGCGCCGCACGCTTACACGTGCAGCAGCAGATGCCTGCGTTCCCACGAGCTGATCACGCGGAAGAACGCTTCGTATTCGGTTTCCTTCAACGCCAGGTAGGCCTTCACGAACTTGTCGCCGAGAATGCCGGCGAGCGGCTCGCATGCGGCCATCAGCGAGATGCCCTCCTCGAGATTGCGCGGCAGCTGGTACGGCAGGTCGTAGCCGTCCGACGCGATCGGCTCGGTCGGCGCAAGCTGTTGCGTCATGCCGAGATAGCCGGCGGCAAGCGTTGCCGCGAATGCCAGATACGGATTGCAGTCGACGCCCGGAATCCGGTTCTCGATGCGTCGCGCGACGGGGCTCGACTGCGGAATGCGAAAGCCCACCGTGCGGTTGTCGTAGCCCCACTGCACGTTGATCGGCGCGGCCATGAAGCGCGACAGGCGGCGGTACGAATTGATGTACGGCGCGAAGATCGGCATCAGCGCCGGCGTGTACTTCTGCAGTCCCGCCAGGTAGCTGTGGAACAGCGGCGACACGGCGCCGCCTTCGTCGGCGAACAAATTGCGCCCGGTGCGCGCATCGGCCAGGCTCTGGTGAATGTGCATCGCGGAGCCCGGCTCGCCTTCCATCGGCTTGGCCATGAACGTCGCGTACATGTTGTGACGCAGCGCGGCCTCGCGCACCGTGCGCTTGAACAGGAACACCTGGTCGGCGAGCGGCAGCGCGTCGCCGTGCACGAAGTTGATCTCCATTTGCGCGGCGCCGACTTCGTGAATCAGCGTCTCGATGTCGAGGCCCTGCATTTCGCAGTATTCGTAGATGTCCTCGAACAGCGGATCGAACTCGTTGACGGCCTCGATCGAATACGACTGGCGGCCGGTTTCCGCCCGCCCGGTGCGGCCGACGGGCGGACGCAGCGGCAGGTCGGGATCGGCGTTCATGTCGACCAGGTAGAACTCCAGCTCGGGCGCGACGACCGGCTTCCAGCCCTTCGCCTCGTACAGGTCGAGCACGCGGCGCAGCACGTAGCGCGGCGAGATCTCGACCGGCGAGCCGTCGAAGTGCACGCAGTCGTGGATCACCTGCGCGGTCGGGTCGACCGCCCACGGGATCAGGCAGATCGTCGACGGATCGGGCACGCACACCATGTCGGGATCGGTCACGCCGGTCAGCGTGCCGTCCTCCGGATAGTCGCCGGTGACGGTCTGCACCATCACGGCCTGCGGCAGGCGCATCGATTCGCCGGATTCGAACTTGTTGCGTGGAATGATCTTGCCGCGCGCGATGCCGGCCATGTCGGGAATGATGGCCTCGACTTCGGTGATGCGGTGCTGTCGCAGGAATTCGCTCAGTTCGGGTTGCATGATCGGCCTCGTTCAGTCGATGTCGGATGCGGCCGGCGACGGCATCGCGCCGCCGGTCGCATGAATGCGATGTGTCATGTGCGCGCGGCACGCCGCGCCGAATGCCGCGAAGATGTCGCGCGACAGCGGCTGCTCTGCGTAGCGCCATTCGGGATGCCACTGCACGCCCAGCGCGAACGCACGCGCGCCGCGCACGCTGACGGCCTCGATCAGCCCGTCGGGTGCGCTCGCTTCGACGGCGAGCCCCGCGCCCAGACGCGCGATGCCCTGGTCGTGCAGCGAGTTGACCGTCGCCTCGTGCGCACCGCGCGCGACCCGCTGCAGCAGACCGCCGGGCGCGAGTTGCACCACGTGCGCGGGACCGTACTGCCGCTCGAGCGGATCGGCCGGGCGTTCGCGATGATCGTCGAAGCCGGTCGTCGCGTGCAGCCGCTGATGCAGCGTGCCGCCGTACGCGACGTTCAGCTCCTGCATGCCGCGGCAGATCGCGAGCACCGGCACGCCCGCGTCGATCGCCGCGCGGATCAGCGGCAACGCGGTCGCATCGCGCGCCGGATCGTGCAGCGTGTCGGGCGCGCTCGCGGCACCGCCGTAATGATGCGGTTCGACGTTCGAATAGCTGCCGGTCAACAGCAGCCCGTCGATTGCCGCGACGATCGCGTCGGCCGGCTGCCGCGCGCCGAGCGCGGGCAGCACGAACGCCAGCGCGCCGGCGCCGTCGACGACGGCGGCGAGGTACTTCTCGCCCGCCGTGTGGTTTGGATGGGCGCCGCGCAGGATGCGGTCGGCGGTGACGGCTACGATCGGTCGTGCGCGCATCGGCGTCTCTCCGGTAATGGCGCGCGACATGCTTGCGCGCGCAACGAGGCGGGTTCGCGGGTACGCCGCACGCGCGTGCCATCCCGCCGCGCAGGCGCGATCCTGCCGCGCGGATGCCGCGGCAACAGGCGGTACGGCCCGGGACGGAAGCGGAAAGGGACGCTAGGGCAACAACGATGCGCTGCCGTCGCACTGCACCGCGCTGCACAGGTGCGCGGTCACGAGATTGAAGCGGCGCGGGCCGCGATGAGAAATGGCGAAGAAGCGAGGCTCGCGTAACGGGGCGGCGCGCGTGCCGCGATCAGCATGCCGGTTCGGCCCGGCCTGAGGCGGCGCGCCCGCCGACGGACTTCGGGTCCGGCGTATCGAAGGGCTGGCGGCTTTCACGATCGTACTCGACTGACTGATGGAGACAGGACACGTGTCGCAATGCCGCGTGGCGACACGTCAGCAAGATGTCTCGCAGCGGATTCGGCGTAGCACGGCCATCGTCGAGGGCCTCGCCGCCGGTGCGCGCGTGACGACTTCCTGACATTCAGCTTATATCACCTAAAAATTGCGTCAACTTTTCGGGGGCGGACGACGATATCGATCAGACGAAAAAAACGGCATCGATCCGCGCGATCGATGCCGTTTCGTGCGTTGCATCGGCTTGCCTGCTACGTGCCGGCGGGGCGGCACGCATCGTCGCGCCGCGCCGCCGCATGGACGCGGCCCGTGCTCAACGATGCGCGAGTGCGGTTTCGACGAGCGTCTGCAATAGCGGCGCGATCCGTGCTGCACGCGCTTCGTCGTACGCGTACGGACGCGTCTCCTCCATGTAGGTGATCTGCGACAGTTCGAGTTGCACGGCCTCGACGCCGGTATCGGGCACGCCATAGTGTCGCGTGATGTAGCCGCCCTTGAAGCGCCCGTTCGCGACGGCCGTATAGCCGCCGTGCGCGAGCACGCGCGCGGCCAGTGCCTCCGCGAGGCCCGGCGCCGCACTCGCGCCGCTCGACGTGCCGAAGTTGAAGTCCGGCAGGCGGCCGTCGAAGAAACGCGGCACGTGCGAGCGGATCGAATGCGCTTCCCACACGAGCACGCGGCCGTGTTCGCCCTTCAGCCGCGCGATCTCGCGTTGCAGCGCGTCGTGATACGGCACCCAGTAGCGGTCGCGGCGACGCATGATCTCGTCGTTGCCGGGCAGCGCGTTCGCCGGATACAGCGGCGCCTTGTCGAACGTATCGACCGGCACGAGCCCCGTCGTGTCCTGCCCCGGATACAGGTTCTCGTTGTCGGGCGGACGGTTCAGGTCGACGACGTAACGCGCGTGCGACGGCACGAGGATCGACGCGCCGAGATCGGCCGCGAACCCGTACAGCCGCTCGAGATGCCAGTCGCAATCGTCGACGAAGCGCGCGTCGGGCGTCATCGTCGCGGCGATGTCGTCGGGGATGTGCGTACCTGCGTGCGGAATCGAGATCAGCAGCGGCAACGTGCCCTGCTTCAGCGTGAATACAGCCGGTTGTTCAGTCATGTCGCCTCACCGTAAGAGTCGGCCGGCGCACGCATGCGGCGTGCGCCGGTTGCCGCGCGTCAGCGCAGCAGTTGCGCCAGCGCGGCGCGGTAGTCGGCATACGCGGCGGCTTCGTCGCGATGGCGGCGGCCGCTCACGACGCGCTCGCCGCCCGTGTAGACGTCGAGCACCGGCGTCTCGCCGTGCTCGGCGAACACGATGCCCGACAGCCATGCCGCGCTGCCGTGTTCGGCGATCGCCGGGTGATCGGGATCGAGCACGAGCCAGTCGGCGCGACAACCTTCGCGCAGCGCGCCGATGCGTCGCCCGCTCGCCTGCGCGCCGCCCGCGAGCGACGCATCGAACAGGCGATCGGCGACGTGCGCCTGCGTGTCGCTTGCCAGCACGTTGCGCGCGCGGTGCACGAGCCGCTGCCCGTATTCGAGCAGGCGCAGCTCCGAGCGCCAGTCGACCGACGCGTGGCTGTCCGAGCCGATGCCGATCACGCCGCCTTGCGCGAGATAGTCGACGGCCGGGAACACGCCGTCGCCGAGGTTCGCTTCGGTCGTCAGGCACAGCCCGGCGACCGCGCGGCGCTTCGCGAGCGCCGCCGTCTCGACCGCGTCGACGTGCGTCGCGTGCACGAGACACCAGCGCGCATCGACGTCGAAGCGATCGAGCAGCCATTGTACGGGGCGTGCGCCGTACGCGCGAACGCAGTCGTCGACTTCGGCCGTCTGCTCGGCGATATGGATATGCACCGGCGCATCGTCGGGCAATCCTTCGAGCAGCGCACGCAACCCGTTTTCGGATACCGCGCGCAGCGAATGCGGCGCGACGCCGTAGCGCAGCCCGCCATGCTCGGGCGCCGCGCGACGCATCGCATCGAGCAGTTCGAGCACGCCGTCGGGCGTGTTGATGAAGCGGCGCTGGTCGTCGCGCGGCGGCTTGTTGCCGAAGCCGGCGAACTGGTACGACACGGGCAGCATCGTGATGCCGACGCCGGCCGAGCGCGCGGCATCGATCACGCGCGTGCCGAGCTCCGCGATCTGCGGATAGCGCGAGCCGTCCTGCGCGTGATGCACGTAGTGGAATTCGCACACCGACGTGTAGCCGCACTTGAGCATCTCGACATACAGCCAGCGTGCAATCGCCGCGAGCGCGTCGGGCGTGATCTTCAGCGCGAAGCGGTACATCAGGTCGCGCCAGCTCCAGAAGCTGTCGGCGGGATTCGCGCGGTATTCGGTGAGCCCCGCCATCGCGCGCTGGAACGCGTGCGAATGCAGGTTCGGCATGCCGGGCAGCACCGGCCCGGCCGCGCGTGCGACGCCTGCCGGCGCGTCGGTGTCGGGCGTGACGTCGGTCAGCGTGCCGCTCGCGTCCCAGCGCAGCAGCACGTTGCGGCGCCAGCCATCGGGCAGGTAGGCATGGTCCGCGAACAACAGGGTGTCGGTCATTGCGAGTCCTTATCGACCGGTTCAGGCGCGTCAGCGTCTCGTCCGGTCCGGTGCCGCGGCCGGCAGGCGTGAGCGCGTCGCGCTTGCCCCTGCCTCGCGGCGATCGACCGGAGTGCGCCGTTGCGCCGGGTCCGGTCCCATGCAAAACGTCGGCCGGACCGGGTCCGTCACGACCCGGCCCGATCCGTCGCCAAACTTATCCGTTCATCCGGCGAAACACGGTCGTGCCGCCGCGTACGACCTGCTCGCACAGCGGCCGGCCGATCCAGTACGCCAGCTCGGCCAGCGAGCCGACCGACCAGACGGCGAAGTCGGCCTGGCGACCGACCTCGAGCGCGCCGTGGCGATCCGCGCGGCCGAGCGCCGCGGCCGCATGGCGCGTGACGCCCTGCAGCACCTCGGGCACCGTCATGCGGAACAGCGTGCAGCCCATGTTCAACGTCAGCAGCAGCGATTCGAGCGGCGACGTGCCCGGGTTGTGATCGGTCGCGAGCGCGATCGGCACGCCGTGCTTGCGCAGCAGCTCGATCGGCGGCAGTTGCGTTTCGCGGATGAAGTAGTACGCGCCGGGCAACAGCACGGCGACCGTGCCGGCCGCCTTCATCGCCTCGATGCCGGCTTCGTCGAGAAATTCAAGGTGATCGGCAGACAGCGCGCGGTAACGCGCGGCGAGCGCCGTCCCGCCCGCATTCGACAGTTGCTCCGCATGCAGCTTCACCGGCAGCCCGCGCCGCGTCGCGGCCTCGAACACGCGCTCGGTTTGCGCGAGCGAAAAGCCGATGCGTTCGCAGAACACGTCGACCGCGTCGACGAGCCCTTCATCGGCCAGCGTCGGCAGCATGCGGTCGCACACTTCGTCGATGTACGCATCCGCGCGCCCCGCATATTCGGGCGGCAGTGCGTGCGCGCCGAGGAAGGTCGTATGGACGGTGACCGGGAAGCGTTCGCCGAGCTGGCGCGCGACGCGCAGCATCTTGCGCTCGCTCGCGAGGTCGAGCCCGTAGCCGGACTTGATCTCGATCGCGGTCACGCCTTCGGCGAGCAGCGGCTGCAGGCGCGCGGCGGCCTGCACGAACAGCGTCGTCTCGTCGGCCGCGCGCGTCGCGCGCACCGTCGACACGATCCCGCCGCCCTGCCGCGCGATTTCCTCGTAGCTGACGCCCGCGAGGCGCTGCGCGAACTCGTCGGCACGCGTGCCGCCGTACACGAGATGCGTATGGCAGTCGACGAGGCCCGGCGTCACCCACGCGCCGTGCAGGTCCTCGCGCCGCCAGTGCGCATAACCGTGCGGCAGCGCGGACAGCGCGCCGAGCCACGCGATCGTGCCGGTTTCGTCGACGGCGATCGCCGCGTCGTCGATCGTCTCGTCGGGATGGCCGTGCGGACACAGCCTCAGGTGATGCCAGACAGTCGGTTTCATGCGTTCAGTCTCGTTCGCCGACGGCAAGCGAGACGGCGAGCAGCGCGCCGCCTCCGCTCACGACGACGTCAAACGCACGCCGCGGCCCGTCGAGCCGCAACGTGTCCATGTCTTCCAGCGCGTAGTGCGTGCCGTCGAGGTCGACGCCCACCGCACCGGCCGCGCAAAACAGCAGCACGGTATCGGCCGGCGCAAGGCGGTGAGCCCCCGCGCGCCACACGTCGAGCGTGCCACGCGCGGCCGAACGGCGCGTCATCAGGTTGAAGTCGCGCGTCGCGCCGTCGTGCAGCGTCGCGTCGATCGCCGTCTCGCCCGCGAAATCCGCACGGGCCAGCGGTGCGTCGAGCACGTGCCGCGGGCCGCCCGCCTCGGCGAGCGTCATGCCCGCGCCGGACAGCAGCACGAGCGTGCGGTCGATCCCGTCGAAACGCGAGAACGGGCCGGCCGTGCCGACGTCCGCGACGCTCACGCGCCACGCGAACGCATCGAGTGCCGCGCCGGGCGGAAACGCGCCGATCTCGCGCGTCACGCCGCCGCCGTTCTTCCACGGCGACGCAACGAGATCCGCCGCGCGGATCATCGTTGCGTGCAGCGGCGCCTGGTCGAGCGCCGTCATGCTCAGCGGCCGAGCATCGGCAGCTTCAGGCCGGCTTCGCGAGCCGTCTGCTGCGCGAGTTCGTAGCCGGCATCCGCATGGCGCATCACACCCGTGGCCGGATCGTTCAGCAGCACGCGGCCGAGACGCTCGTGCGCGTCGGCGGTGCCGTCGGCGACGATCACGACGCCCGAGTGCTGCGAGAAGCCCATTCCGACGCCGCCGCCATGGTGCAGCGACACCCACGATGCACCGCCCGCGGTATTCAGCAGCGCGTTCAGCAACGGCCAGTCGCTGACGGCGTCCGAACCGTCCTTCATCGATTCCGTCTCGCGGTTCGGGCTCGCGACCGAACCGGTGTCGAGGTGGTCGCGGCCGATCACGATCGGCGCCTTCAGTTCGCCGTTCTTCACCATCTCGTTGAACGCCTGGCCGAGGCGGTAGCGATCCTTCACGCCGACCCAGCAGATCCGCGCCGGCAGGCCCTGGAACGCGATGCGCTCACGCGCCATGTCGAGCCAGTTGTGCAGGTGCGGATCGTCGGGGATCAGCTCCTTCACCTTCTGGTCGGTCTTGTAGATGTCTTCCGGATCGCCGGACAGCGCGACCCAGCGGAACGGACCCTTGCCTTCGCAGAACAGCGGGCGGATGTACGCCGGCACGAAGCCCGGGAAGTCGAACGCGTTCTCGACGCCCATTTCCAGCGCCATCTGGCGGATGTTGTTGCCGTAGTCGAGCGTCGCCGCGCCGCGTTCCTGCAGCGCCAGCATCGCGCGCACCTGGACGGCCATCGACTGCTTCGCAACCTTCACGATGCTCTGCGGATCGACCTTCTGCGCTTCGCGCCATTGCGCGACGGTCCAGCCTTGCGGCAGGTAGCCGTTGATCGGGTCGTGCGCGCTCGTCTGGTCGGTCACGCAGTCCGGCGTGATGCCGCGCTTGACGAGTTCCGGGAACACGTCGGCCGCGTTTCCGAGCAGGCCGATCGACACCGGCTTGCCGGTGCGCTTCGCTTCGTCGATCATGGCGAGCGCTTCGTCGAGCGTCGTCGCCTTCTTGTCGACGTAGCGGGTCTTCAGGCGGAAGTCGATACGCGTCTCGTCGCATTCGACCGCGATCATCGAGAAGCCGGCCATCGTCGCGGCGAGCGGCTGCGCGCCGCCCATCCCGCCCAGGCCGCCCGTCAGGATCCAGCGGCCCGACGGATCGCCGTTGAAGTGCTGGTTCGCGACCGAGAAGAAGGTTTCATAGGTGCCCTGCACGATGCCCTGGCTGCCGATGTAGATCCAGCTGCCGGCCGTCATCTGGCCGTACATCATCAGGCCCTTGCGGTCGAGCTCGTGGAAGTGATCCCAGTTCGCCCAGTGCGGCACCAGGTTCGAGTTCGCGAGCAGCACGCGCGGCGCATCCTTGTGGGTGCGGAACACGCCGACCGGCTTGCCCGACTGGATCAGCAGCGTTTCGTTTTCCTCGAGATCCTTCAGCGACGCGAGGATCTGGTCGTAGCATTCCCAGTTGCGCGCAGCACGCCCGATGCCGCCGTACACGACGAGCGCATGCGGATGCTCGGCGACTTCCGGGTCGAGGTTGTTCTGGATCATCCGGTAGGCCGCTTCGGCCAGCCAGGTCTTGCAGGTCTTCTCGCTGCCGCGCGGCGCGCGGATCGTGCGCGTCGGATCGAGACGGGGATCGATGTGTTTCGGATGGTTCATGACGACTGCTCCCGAAGGAAAATGACTATCAAATAGGAATCAGAAATGCCCGGTGAAGCGATAACGGCTGCCGGGATGCCACAGATTCGCCACCGAGGCGACGACGCCCTGCGACCAGGTGCGCCGATGTAAAACCAGACACGGCTCGACGTCGTCCATCCGCAGCTGCTCGCGCCGCTCCGGCGCCGGGGCCGCCGCTTCGATCCGGTACTCGACGCGCTGCAGCGGCGCCGCGCGCATCAGGTACAGGTTCGGCGTCGTGTTCGTGAAATCCTGCTCGGCGTAATCCGGCGCGACCGCCGGATTCACCCATCGTTCTTCGAGCTGCACCGGCTCGTCGTTCTCGAAGTGCAGCACCTGCGAATGAAACAGCTTGGTGCGCACGGCCACCTGCATCTCGTCGGCGAGGGCATCGTCGGCGCGGATCGTGTCGAGCCCGAGCACGCTGGCGCGGTACGCATGCCCGCGCGCGCCGACTTCCTCGGAGATGCTGCGGATCGCGACCAGCGTCGACTCGTACTTCGGCCGCGCGACGTAGGTGCCCGCGCCCTTCATGCGCGTGAGCACCTGCTCGGCCGTCAACTCGCGCAGCGCGCGGTTGACGGTCATGCGCGCCACCTTGAACTCGCGCGCCAGCTCGTTCTCGGACGGCACCTGGTCGCCCTCCTCCCACTCGCCGGCATGGATGCGGGCCAGGATGAAATCCTTGATCTCCTGGTAGACCGGCGCACTCATCGGCTTACTGTTCCGATGCGAACGAGAACGGCGCGACCTTCGCGAACGCGCGCTCGCCGACCAGCTTCGCGATCACCGCGATGTCCGGTGCGAAATAGTGGTCGAGTTCGTAGTGCGCGACCTGGCTGCGGATCGTCTCCATCACCGGCGCGAGCTTCGGGCTCGTGTGGTACGGCGCGCGCAGGTCGACGCCCTGCGCGGCGGCCAGCAGTTCGATCGCGAGGATGTGCTTCGTGTTGTCCGCGATGTCGGCGAGCTTGCGCGCGGCGAACGTCGCCATCGACACGTGGTCTTCCTGGTTCGCCGAGGTCGGCAGCGAGTCGACCGACGCCGGGTGCGCGAGCGTCTTGTTTTCCGATGCGAGCGCGGCTGCCGTCACGTGAGCGATCATGAAGCCGGAGTTCACGCCGCCGTCCTTCACGAGGAACGGGGGCAGGCCCGACAGCGTCGCGTCGATCAGCAGCGCGATGCGGCGTTCGGCCAGCGCACCGATTTCCGATGCGGCGAGCGCGAGGTTGTCGGCCGCGAACGCGACGGGCTCCGCGTGGAAGTTGCCGCCCGACAGCACTTCGCCGGTGTCCGGGAAGATCAGCGGGTTGTCCGACACGGCATTCGCTTCGACCAGCAGCACGTCGGCCGCATGACGCATCTGGTCCAGGCACGCGCCCATCACCTGCGGCTGGCAGCGCAGGCTGTACGGGTCCTGCACCTTGTCGCAGTCGCGGTGCGACTGGTTGATCGGCGAGCCTTCGAGCAGTTCGCGGTACGACGCGGCCGCGTCGATCTGGCCTTGATGGCCGCGCAGTTCGTGGATGCGCGCGTCGAACGGCTTCACCGAGCCGGCTGCCGCGTCGACCGACAGCGCACCGGCGACGAGCGCGGTGCGGTACAGGTCTTCGATCGCGAACATGTTGTCGAGCGCCAGCGCGGTCGATGCCTGCGTGCCGTTCAGGAGCGCCAGGCCTTCCTTCGCCTGCAGCGTCAGCGGCGCGAGGCCCGCGACGCGCAGGCCGTCGAGCGCGCTCGCCCGTTCGCCGCGGATGAACACTTCGCCGACGCCCAGCAGCACGGCCGACATGTGCGCGAGCGGCGCGAGGTCGCCCGACGCGCCGACCGAGCCCTTCACCGGGATCAGCGGCAGCACGTCGGCGTTGAACAGCGTGATCAGCGCGTCCATTACTTCACGACGGATGCCCGAGTGGCCGCGGCCGAGGCTCGACAGCTTCAGCGCCATCAGCAGGCGCACCGACGAACGCGCCATCGGCTCGCCGACGCCGACCGCGTGCGACAGCACGAGGTTCTTCTGCAGCAGTTCGAGCTGGTCGTGCGGGATGTGGGTGCTGGCCAGGCGGCCGAAGCCCGTGTTGATGCCGTAGGCCGGCTCGCCCTTCGCGGCGATGTCGGCGACGGCCTTCGCGCCGGCGTCGATCTTCGCGAAGCTCGCCGGATCGAGCTTCAGTTGCACGGATTCGCGTGCGATCTGGCGCAGTTGCGGGAGGGTCAGATGGCCGGGGGTCAACGTAATCATGTGAGCAATCCTGTCTAGACAAGTTCGGAATGGATTGAAGTGTAGCCACGTCAACTTGTCTAGACAACCCGTTTTTCACCGAATTCGACTCGGGAGTTTCCCTGATGTCCGGCGCGGCCCGCCCGGCCGGCCGGCGACGCACGGGGCTTAACATGTGTTGCAATTATTTTGTTTTTGGCAACATACGGATCACCACTCGCCCCGGAGACCGTCATGCACCTCCCGTCCCGATTCGCCGCCCGCCTCGGCGGCTCCCTGCTCGTCGCCGCATGCGTGCTCGCGTGCGGCGCATCCGTCGCCGCGGAACCGCTGTCCGGCACGCTCGAGAAGATCCGGCAGGCCAACCTGATTTCGATCGGTCATCGCGAAACGTCGGTGCCGTTCTCCTACGTCGATGCGGGCGGCAAGGTCATCGGCTTCTCG
Organism: Burkholderia sp. IO2; assembly: GCF_029522185.1. Lineage (NCBI taxonomy): Bacteria > Pseudomonadati > Pseudomonadota > Betaproteobacteria > Burkholderiales > Burkholderiaceae > Burkholderia > Burkholderia sp. IO2. The sequence continues at coordinate 21,012 of NZ_JAKWFH010000046.1, forward strand.
CAGGACCTGTGCGAGCGCGTGATCGCCGCGGTGAAGGCGCGCACCGGCAAGCCCGACCTGCAGGTGCGCTTCATTCCGGTCACGTCGCAGAACCGCATTCCGCTCGTGCAGAACGGCACCGTCGATCTCGAATGCGGCGTGACGACCAACCTCGCCGCACGCCATGCGCAGGTCGCGTTCTCGACCACCTTCTTCGTCGCGACGACGCGCCTGCTCACGCGCACCACGTCGGGCATCCGCGACTTCCCCGATCTGGCCGGCAAGACGGTCGTGACGAACCAGGGCACGACGTCCGAACGCCTGCTGCGCAAGATGAACGAGGAAAAGAAGATGAACATGCAGATCATCAGCGCGAAGGACTACGGCGAAGGGCGCCTGACGCTCGAATCGGGCCGCGCGGCCGCGTACATGATGGACGACGTGCTGCTCGCGGGCGTGCGCCAGCTCGCCGCGAAACCGGCCGACTGGCGGCTCGTCGGCACGCCGCAATCGTCGGAAGCCTACGGGTTCATGCTGCGCAAGGACGATCCGCAGTTCAAGGCGCTCGTCGACGGCGTGCTCGTGCAGTTGATGAAAAGCGGCGAGATCGACGCGCTGTACGACAAATGGTTCATGAAGCCGGTGCCGCCGAAGGGGCTGTCGTTCGACTTCCCGATGAGCGACGTGATCAAGGCGCGCTATGCGGCGCCGAACGACGCGCCGCTCGAGTAAGCGCCGCGCGTCGACTCCGGCTTACGCGCGCGTCCACGCGACGCATGCCGCGTAGTCGGGCGCCGCGTCGAGCCACGCCGCGTCGAACGCCGCGACGCCGGCAGCAGGCGCGGCCGGCTCGACGATCGTCGTCGCGGGCGTCGTGGCGTCGCGCGGCGGCACGACCGCGAACGCGCGCAGCCCGCCGACGATGCCGGTGCCGAGCGCCTTGAGCAGCGCCTCCTTCGCGGACCACACCCGCATGAATTCGCGCTCGCGCGTGCCGCCCGGCAGGCTGTCGAGATACGCGACCTCCGCGGGGGCGCACACTTCGCGCGTCAGCGCGCGCCAGTCGGCCGCGCGATTGCAGCCCTCGATATCGACGCCGACTCGGCCTGCCGGCGCCCACGCGATCAGCGCATGATCGCCTGCGTGCGATACGTTGAAGTCGAGCGACGTGCGATGCGCGCGGTCCAGCGACGGCCGCCCCGATGCGTCGACGACGATCGCGACCGCTCGTGGTGCGATGCCGAGCACCGCGCCGAGCACGTCGCGCAGTGCAGCGCGCGTCGCGGCGCTGCGTACCGCATCCTCGTGCCGCAGGAAGCGCGCGGCGCGTGCGCGCTCGTCGCCGCTCAGCGCCGCATACGCGGGCGACGCGAGCGGCACGCGCCAGTCGAAATCGACGCGCGCGATCCGCACGCCGGCGCGCGCCGCGGCGGGCGGCACGTCGAGTGCGTGCACGCGCCATGCGCGGCACGCTTCAACGGGAGAAGCGGAATCGGACGGAATGGACATCGGCGCGCGGCAGCCTGTGCTGTGAAACGAAACGTCCGATGTTAATCGATCGCGGCCGCCCGAGGCCGCCGCGACACGATCGGGAATTGAACGGGGGCGGCGTGACGCGTTCGTGTCTGCCCCCCGATCACCCGTTCGCGGCCCTACCCGGCACGCCGCTTCCCGTCACTCGTCCACGCGAAGCCGGATGCAGCGCATGCACGGCGCCCGGCGCGTCGGCGGGCAGCACGCCGTGTTGCAGCCAGTACAGCGCGACGGGCCACAGCGTATCGGTGAAGCGGCTGTGGAAAAACGCGAAATGGCCGATCGCGTCGACGCCGATGTCGGCCGGCGCGATCCGCAGATGCGTGACGTTGCTGCCCGTGTAGTAGCCGACCAGCCGCTCGATCGCGTCGACCGTGCCAAACGCGTCGTCGTCGAGGCCGATCGCGAGCATCGGCGCCGACAGCCCCGCGAAGCGGGCCGGCAACGCGGCGCGGCTCGCGCCGCTGTCGTCGAGCTCGCGGCCGATGTAGCCGTCCTCGAAACGCGGCTGCGAACGCGCCCACGACAGCGCGATACCGCGCGGCGTGTCCTCCATCCAGCCGAGCCGCTTCGCGGGCACGTAGCCGAACACGGCCGCGAGCGCCGGCATCGCGACATGCCACTTCCACCACATGCGGCGCCGCTCGGCCGGCAGGTAATCGCGCCAGTACGCATACTGCGCGCCGACGGTCACCGCATGCCGCACATGCACGTTCGATGGCGCGAGGCCGAGCACGCAGCCGCCGATGCTGTGCGCGACCACATCGAGCGGCTGGCCCGGAAACGCGTCGCGCGCGTAGTGCAGCGCGGCCTCGCAATCGAGCCGCCCCCAGTCGAGCCAGTTCGCGCGCAGCTTCGCAAGCTGCGCCGGGCGCGACCCGCCGATGCCGCGATAGTCGTAGACGAGCACGTCGCGCCCTTGCGCGAACAGCCAGGCCGCGAAGCGGAAGTAGTAGTCGCAGCGCACCGACGTCGCGCAATTGATCACCGTGACCGGCCGCACGGCGCCGCCGCCGCGATGGCGCCAGACGTGGCCGCGCAATGCGTAACCGTCGGCTGCGCGCAGCGTCACGGGCTCGGGCGGCAACGCCCCCGCCGCGCGACTGCCCTGCGCCGCCGCCCCGCCTGCTTCGTTCGAAATCGTCATCGTGTCTCCTGTCGACCTCAGTTAGCGCTTTGGCGCTTACTGAAGTCCCATGCATGGCTGTCGGTCCGAGTGAGCGCTTCAGCGCCGATTCGGACCCGATGCATCGCGGTCGGCCCGGTGGGCGCTTCGGCGCCTGCTCGGCCCCTTCATTCGCGATCAACCGGCCTCCATTGAACTTGACGCGTGCCGCGTTCTCAACCAATCTTGCTGCTCCGTTCGCATGAGTCACGCGCATGTCAACGCCACTCGTCCGTCTCCCGTCGCTCGATCTCGTCCGCGGTTTCGTCGCCGTCGGCCGCCGCATGAGCATCACGCTCGCCGCGCAGGACCTGTGCGTCACGCAGTCGGCGGTCAGCCGTCAGATCCATGCGCTCGAAGCGCATCTCGGCGTCGCGCTGCTGCAGCGCGGCTACCGGAAGATCGCGTTCACGCCGGAAGGCGAGCGACTGTTCCGCGTCGCCGATGCCGCGCTGCACGGCCTGCAGGACACCGTCGCGTCGCTCGCCGCCGCGCGCGAGCGTCAGCCCGTGACGATCACCGCCAGCATCGGCGTCACCGCGCTGTGGCTGCTGCCGCGGCTCGGGCGACTGCAGGCGCGGCTGCCCGGGATCGACCTGCGCGTCGCCGCGAACGACAAGGTACTCGATTTGCGCGCCGAAGGCATCGACCTCGGCATCCGCTACTGCCCGCGCGAGCGCGCGCCGGCCGGCGCGCTGCGCCTGTTCGACGAGATCGTCGTGCCGGTCGCGCACCCCGCGCTCGCCGCGCGGCCGGTCACGAGCGCGGCCGCGATCGCCGATCACGTGCTGCTCGAATTCGACGGGCCGCCGCAACCGCAACTGCAGTGGCACGCGCATCTGCATGCGGCCGGGCTCGACGACGCGCGCCCGAAAGGCGTGCTGCGCTTCAACCAGTACGACCAGGTGATCCAGGCCGCGATCGCCGGCCAGGGCATCGCGCTCGGCCGGCTCGCGCTGGTCGCGCCGATGCTCGCCGACGGCCGGCTCGCGGTGCTCGGGCCGCACACGCAGACGCTGTCGGAAACGTACGGCTACTGGCTGTTCCAGCACGATCCGGCCCCGCGCCGCGAAGTCGCCGACGTGCGCGACTGGATGCTCGCCGAAGCGGCCGAATGCGACGCGGCGATGCACGCGCACGATACGACGTCGGCCTGAGCCGGCCGCGCGGAGACCCGTGCGGACAGGCAAGCGCGCCCTCGCATTCCCGCTGCGCATGCGAACCTGACCGAATGATCGCTTGAGCGACGGCAGCCGCGATCGTCTAATCGGATCGAGCGCGGCCGTTTCGCCGCGCGCCTTCATCCGGAGACACGCATGACCCCGATCGAGCAGGAAGTCCGGCGCCGCTGGCTGCCCGTGCTGGCAGGCGGCCTGATCATGGGCGCCGCGCTCGGCATCCGTCACGTGCAGGGCCTGTTCCTCGCGCCCGTGTCGCTCGACCACGGCTGGTCGCGCGAAGCGTTCGGGCTGGCGCTGGCGCTGCAGAACCTGATCTGGGGCGTCGCGCAGCCGTTCACCGGGATGGTGGCCGACCGCTTCGGCTCGGTGCGCGTGATCGTCGCCGGCATGCTGCTGTACGCGGCCGGGCTCGTCACGATGGCGCACGCGGCCACGACCGGCCTGTTCACGGTCGGCGCCGGCCTCGTGATCGGCATCGCGCTGTCGGGCTCGGCGTTCGCGTCGATCTACGGCGCGCTGAGCCGCCTGTTTCCACCCGACCGGCGCGGCTGGGCGCTCGGTGTCGCCGGCGCGATCGGCGGGCTCGGCCAGTTCTGCATGGTGCCCGTCGCGCAGGCACTGATCGGCGGCATCGGCTGGCGCCACGCGTTCATCGCGCTGGCGCTCGTCGCCGCGCTGCTCGCGCCGCTCGCGGTGCTGCTGCGCGACCGGCCCGCGCAGGTGGCCAGCGCCGCCGCCGGCCCCGACCAGTCGATCGGCGAAGCCGTGCGCGAGGCGTTCGCGCATCGCGGCTTCTGGCTGCTGAACGCGGGCTTCTTCGCGTGCGGCTTCCAGCTCGCGTTCATCGCGACGCACCTGCCCGCGTACCTGCTCGACCACGGGCTGCCGGCGCGCCCCGCGAGCGTCGCGCTCGCGCTGATCGCGCTGACCAACGTGGCCGGCACCTACGCGTGCGGCCATCTCGGCGGGCTGCTGCGGCGCAAGTACGTGCTGTCGGTGCTGTATCTCGTGCGCGCGCTCGCGATGGCCGCGTTCGTCGCCGTGCCGCTGTCGCCCGCGAGCGTCTACGTGTTCGCGGCCGTGATGGGGTTCACGTGGCTCGGCACGGTGCCGCTGACGAACGGCGTGATCTCGCAGGTGTTCGGCGTGCGCTACATCGCGACGCTGTTCGGCTTCGTGTTCTTCGGACACCAGCTCGGCAGCTTCTTCGGCGTGTGGCTCGGCGCGCTCGTGTACGACGCGACGCATTCGTACCTGCCGCTGTGGCTCGGCTCGATCGCGCTCGGCGTGCTCGCGGCGCTGCTGCACCTGCCGATCGACGACGCGCGCGTCGCCCGCCCGACGTCGGGCCGCGCGGCATGGGCCTGATCCGGGCGGCGCTGACCGCCGGCACGCTCGCGTTCGTCGCGTGGTGCGGCGCGGCCTACTTCGGTTCCGACGTCGCCTACGCGCTGCTCGAGCACGTCGCGTTCTGCAATTGAGGCGGCGAACCGCGGCGTACGGTCAGCGGCGCTTCGGCAACGCGGCCAGCGCGTCGAGCGCACGGGCACGCGCGGCCGCGTGTTCGACGAGCGGCGCCGGATAGTCGATGCCGAGCCGGATGCCGGCCGCTTCGAGCGCCAGCGGCGACGCTTCCCACGGCGCATGGATCGACGCATCGTCGAGGCCGGCAAGCTCGGGCACCCAGCGCCGTACGTACGCGCCGTCCGGATCGAACTTCTGCCCCTGCGCGACCGGATTGAAGATGCGGAAATACGGCGCGGCATCGGCGCCGCAGCCAGCCACCCACTGCCAGCTCGCCGCGTTGTTCGCGGGATCGGCGTCGACCAGCGTATCGCGGAACCATGCTTCGCCCGCGCGCCAGTCGATCAGCAGGTGCTTGATCAGGAACGACGCGACGACCATCCGCACGCGGTTGTGCATCCAGCCGGTCGTCCACAGCTCGCGCAGGCCCGCATCGACGAGCGGGTAGCCGGTCCGGCCGCGCTGCCACGCACGTAACGCGGCGGGATCGTCGCGCCACGGCATCGCATCGAATTGCGCGCGGAAGTTGTCGGTCGCGAGCGTCGGGAAGTGATACAGCAGCGTGTAGCTGAATTCGCGCCAGCCGAGCTCGCTCAGGAACTTGTCGGCATCGGCCGCGTATGCCGCGCCGCCCGCGCTCGCCGCGCCCTGCACCGCATGCCACACCTGCCTGGGCGACACGTTGCCGAAGCGCAGGAACGGCGACAGCCGGCTCGTCGCCGGGCGGTCGGGCCGGTCGCGCGCATCCGCATAGCCGGCGAGCGATGTCGTGAGAAACGCATCGAGCTGTGCATGCGCACCGGCTTCGTCGGGCGCCGGCCACGCATCGCGCAGTCCGCCGGCCCAGTCCGGCGCATGCGGACGCAACGCGAGCGCGTCGAGCGCCAGCGCGCGGTCGCGCACGGCCTTCGGCCACGAATGAAACACGATCTGCCCGGGTGCCGGCAGCGGCGCGGCGACCGCGCGATCGCGGCGTGCCGCGCGCCAGTACGCGGTGAATACCTGATACGGGCCGCCGCTGCCCGTCAGCACCTCCCACGGCTCGTTCAGCAGGCTGCCGTTGCTGCTCTCGACCGCCACGCCGCGCGCCTTGAGCGACGTCTTCAGCGCCGCGTCGGCGTCGCGCTGCGGCTGCGCATAGCGGCGGTTCCAGTACACGGCCGCCGCGCCCGTGTCGCGAACGAGTCGCTCGATCTCGCGCTGCGCGTCGCCGCGCAACAGCAGCAGGCGCCCGCCATGCCGCGCGAGCGCGGCGTCGAGCCCCGCCAGCGACCCGTGCAGCCACCAGCGCGCCGCCCCGCCGAGCGCGGGCCCGGCGCCGGCGCCCGTGTCGTCGACGAAGACGCACACGAGCGGCCGGCCGGATTCGACCGCAAGCGTCAGCGCGGGCTGATCGGTCACGCGCAGATCGTCGCGGAACCAGACGATCGCGGGAGCAACGGACGACTGGGCGGGCACGGGCACCTCGATGACGAAAGCGAAAAGAGATGCGTATTGTCGCGGCTGCGCGGCGCGGTGTCGACGCCGCCGACGGTCGGGCCAATCCTGCCGCCCCGCCGCGCCCGGTGAAACGCCTTAGTCCGTTCCGACGATTCTTCACCGTGCGCGCCGGCCTACGCTCGATGTCGGGTGCGCCGCGCGGCGCCGCACGTCGCCGGCCGCGACCGGCCCCGCCTGCTCCGCGCCGCACCCGTCGCGCGCGCCGGCCGATACCGGCGCGATTCCTTCCGACCGCTGCACCGCCTGAAGCCACGCGGGCGCGCAGCCTGATCCGATCCGCCGCCATGACCAAACCCTCGAATCTCGTCACCTCGATCACCGTCGACATCGATGCGCCGGCCGCCGTCGTCTGGGAAGTGCTGACCGACTTCCCGCGCTACGGCGAATGGAACACGTTCTGCATCGGCTTCGAAACGACCGGCAAACTCGGCGATTTCGTGCACATGCAGATTCGCATTCCGGGCACGGAGACCGTGATTCCCGTCGACGAAATCCTCGTCGCATACGAGCCCGAACGCCTGCTGTCGTGGGAGCAACGCCCGACCGACGACAACAAGGACGCCGCGCGCCGCGACCAGTACATCGACGCGACGGGCGCGGAGCGCTGCCGCTACTTCACGACCGACCAGTTCCTCGGCGTCAACGCGGACACGATCATGCAGCACCACGGCGCGTGGGTGAAACAGGGTTTCGATCAGTGCGCGCGCGACGTGAAGCGGCGCGCCGAAGCGCTGCATGCGGCACGCACGCGCAAAAGCAGCTGAGCGGGAGCGGTCGATGCCCGATCTGCACACGCTGTCCGATCATCACGACATCCGCGAGCGGGTCGTCCCGTATTCGAGCGCGATCGACTCGTGCGACTTCGATGCGCTCGACACGGTATTCACGCCCGACGCGGCGATCGACTGTCGCGCAATGGGCGGCATCGCCGGTCGCTATCCGGACGTGAAAGCGTGGCTGCGCACCGTGCTGCCGCGATTTCCGCGGTATCAGCATCTGGTCGGCAACCTGTCGATCCGGCTCGACGGCGACACCGCGCGCGGCCGCACGATCTGCTTCAATCCGATGGAAGTCGCGCTGCCGGACGGCGGCACGCAGGTGATGTTTCTCGGGCTGTGGTACGTCGACCGGTTCGTGCGTACCGCGCACGGCTCGCGCATCGCCGAGCGCGTCGAGGCGCGCTGCTACGGCCACAACGTGCCGGCCGCGCTCGCCGGGACGATCGGCTGATCCGGTCATGCTACGCGCGCCGTGCGATGGCTGCGCGACGCGCGCAGCGTCGATGCATTGCGTCGATCGCGGCGTCAGTCGAGCCGGAACGCGGCCTCGAAACGCTCGGCGAATGCGTCGAACTCGGCTTCCGGCAGATGGTTGATGCCGCCCGCGCGCTTGCGCCCGCCGCCCGTCGCGAAGCCGCGGCAGAACTCGTCCGCGCCGATCGGCCGGCCGTCGGGCACGCGCACGCTGACGACCAACCCGCCGTCCGCGCGCGGCGACAGCACCGCGAGCGCCGCATGCGGCGCATTGCGCATCCGCTCGTTCGCGAGCATGCCGGTCGCACGCCGCGCCCACGGGTGGTCGGGCATCCGGACCAGCGTCGCGCCCGGCACCTCGCGCAGCGGCGCGAGTGCGCGCGCGCGCGCCATGTCGTCGCGGTAGCCGTCGCGCAACGCGGCGAACACGGCCGTCTCGCGCACGAACTCGAGCGGATCGGTGCACGGCAGCATCGCGTCCGCGAGCGCCGCCGGATCGAAATGCAGATCGCCGACGCACTCGCCGTACGCGTTGTAGTTCAGGTAGAGCCCGAGCTCGGCCAGCACGCAACGCTCGGCTTCGTCGACCCCATGCTCGCGCGCGAGTGCGTCGCCGAGCGCCGGCAGTTCGTCGCCGAACGCCGCGACGATCGCCCAGCGCACGTACCGGCCGCCGAGATAGCGATTCACGATCGCGCTCGTGCAGACGTCGGCTGCCGTGTCGATATGCGCGTCGAAGCGCGGATCGTCGGGCAGCGCGCCCGCGAAGTGATGGTCGAAATAACGGACCGTCGCGCCGTCACGCAGCAATCGCGCGCACGCGTCGCGGTTCTGGTCGTGCGATACGTCGAGCACGGTGACGAGGTCGCCCACGCGCGCGTCGATGCGCTCGAGCAGCCGGATGTCGCGCTTCACGCCGGTCACGAGCGTGCCGTGCACGCGTTCCGCGAGCCGCAGTTGCTGAAGCGCGCACAGGCCGTCCGCGTCGCCGTTGAACGCGAAGACGTGCCGCGCGTACTGGTTGTCCTGCATGATCCGTGGCTCCATCGTCAAGGCATGAAATCGCCGCCGTTCGCGTCGAGCGTCGCGCCCGTCACCGCGTTCGCGTAGTCGGACGCGAGGAACAGCGCCGCACGCGCGCAATCGTCGTCGGTCGGCAGCTTCGCGAGCGCGATGTTCGACGCGATCGGCGCAACGATCTGCGCCTCCGTCATCCCGTAGTCGGCGGCCGCCTGCCGGAAATAGGTCTGCGTCGGCACGCCCCACATCCAGCCCATGTGGATGCTGTTCGCGCGAATGCCGTGCACGCCGAGTTCGCGCGCCAGGTATTTTGCCGCAACCGCGAGCGCGCCCTTCGATACAGCGTAGCCGCCCTCCCCTGCAAACGGCTTGCGGGTCGCCTGCGTGTTGATCATCACGATCGCGCCGCGCTGCTGCCGTTTCATGTGCGGCACGACTTCCTGCGTGAGCGCCATCGTACCGAACACGTTGGTTTCGAACACCGCGCGCCAGCCGTCGAGGTCGGCTTGCTCCACCGGCTCCGGAAACGTCCCATGCACGAACGCGCTGTTCACGAGCGCGTCGATCCGGCCGAAGCGCTCGACGGCCCGCGTCGCGAGCTGCCGGCATTGTGCCCGATCGGTGATGTCGGTCTGCACCTTCAGCACCGCGCAATCGACATCGAGTGCACGGATTCGTGCGTCGGCGTCGTCGAGCTTTTCCATCGTGCGCGCCGCGACCACCACGCCGCGTGCGCCCTCGCGCGCGGCTTCGACCGCGAGCTTCACGCCGAGCCCCGGCCCGATTCCGGAAATCACGACGATCTTGTCCTTCAGCAACATGGGTTGTCTCCTGGTTGTCGTTCGTCTTGCGTACGCGGCCGTCAGACGGCGGCCTGCAGGTGCCGCGCGCGATACGCGGCGAAGTCGCGCGCGAGCTGCGCGTCGGTGAAGCCGAAGCGGGCGATCGAATAGTCGTGCGCGGCGCGCTTGTCGCGGCCGTTGCGCGCGATCCAGTCGGCCATCGCCGCACGCTGCCGCGCATCGACGGACATGCCGGCGAACGCATACACGGCGTGCGCCACCCCCAGCGGATTCGACACGGTGTCCTCGAACCGCACGTCGAGAAACCGGTGGGCTGGCAGCGCATCGCGCGCCGCCATCGCCGCACCGATCGCGCGCGCCATCCCCGCGTTCCACTGCGCGCCGACGGCGAGCGGATCGGGATCGTCCGCGTACAGTTGCCACAGCGTGTGCGCCATGCTCGCCATCGACGGAATCGTCTGCGCCGGATCGCGGTGCGTGAGCACGACCTGCGCACGCGGAAACACGCGGCACAGCACGTCGAGCGCATGCAGGTGCTGCGGCGTTTTCAGCAGCCAGCGCTCGGCCGGCGCGACGCCGCGCCGCGCCTTCTGCCACTGCAGGAACTGCAGCATCCGTTTCAGGTACGTGTAGACCGGCGTGAGATCCTGCCGCGCGAGCCAGGCCGTATAGCGCGGCACGTTCGCGTACGAATCCATCGCGCACACGAACGAATGCTCCATCAGCATGAATTCCTCGTCGGCGAGCATCGCGTCGAGCGGATGGATCGTCAGGATCTGCGGGATGCAGTCGATCATCGTCGCGACCTCGGCCTGCGCGCGCGCGATGCGCACGGCCGGCGCGTCGAGCGTCTCGCCGGCAAGCGGCGCCGGGTAGCGCGTTTCCCACCACGCGGCCGAATGAAAGCGCGGGTCGACGGCCAGTAGCCGCTGCAGCAGCGTCGTGCCCGTACGCGGCAGGCCGACGATCACGAGCGGATCGTCGATTGCAATGTCCGCGATCTCCGGATGGCGCCGGAAGTAATCCTCGACGACGAGCCGGTTCACGAGCTGGCCGACGAGCTTTTCGCGCATCATCGCCGCGCCGCGCGCGGACAGCGCCGCTTCGTCGATCAGCGACGCGCACATCACGTCGAGCGCGTCGCGATACGGCCCGTCGCCGAACGCGGTGAGCCCGCCCGTGCGCGACACGGCCTCGGCCATCAAGCCATCGGGGGCGAGCAGCGTGCGAGCCTGGTCGAGCGGCGCGTTCATGCGGCCTCCTTCAGCGCGGCGAGCTTCACGACGCGCGTGCGCGGATGCACCGGTTGCGCGGCGCCCACCCAGCGCCAGCAGATCGTGCCGGTGCGATGCCCGGCGGTATCGAGCCAGTTCGCGCTGCCCGGCCGCGTGGCCGCGACGATCACCGTCACCCCGCCGTCCGCATTGGGCCGAGCGCTGTGCTTGTTCACGCAGATGTCGAAGTGCCGATAGTCGAGCGACTCCATCCAGTAGTTGTTGAGCTGCACGTTCCAGAAATCGCAGTCCGGCACGGTATCGACGTCGATCACGAGCGCCTCGTCGGCGGCGAGCGACCAGCACGAGTGGTAGTAGTAGATGTTCGGATCGCCGCCGACCGACTGGCACAGCGCCTGGTCGGCGGGCGGCAGCGCGTTCATGTGCGGGCGATAGCTCGCGGCCCAGTCCGCGAACAGCTTCGACGTCTGCTCGACGAACTGCGCGGCGCGCATCAGGCCGCCCTGCAGCGCGAGCGGATCGAGCGGCGCGGGGCGCGCCTGCGCATCGATGCGTTCGATCTTCAGTTGCGCGGGCGTCTCCGTGCGCCGGTCGAGGAAGGTCTGGCGCACCAGCAGCGCGTTGGTGTCCGGCTCCATCCGCACCCAGTTGCCCGCGCGCGGCGTCGCGCTCAACACGATCTCGACGCTGCCGTCCGGCGCGATCTCGAGCTGCTTCGCGTCGAGAAAGCCTGTCTGCAGCATCTTGCCGTCGGTCTCGTAGCCGCCCTTCTGCGTGCCGAAGCTCAGGTATGCGACCGTGCCGCGCCGTCCCGTCACGCGGTATTCGCAGCGGCCGTCGACGCGCGCGTACTGGTACAGGTTGTCGGGGTTGTCGGCGCCGATCTTCGCGGTCTCGTGGGACGGCGAGAAGAAGCCCGGCCACGCGCCGTCCGCGAACTCGACGTGCATTTCCAGCGCGATGCGCATCAGTCGGCTCAGGTAGCGGAAGCCTTCCGCACGCGTGAGCGGATCGTCCGGCGCGTCGGTGCGCAGGATCTGTTCTCCGCTGCGTTTCAGGGTGTCGCAGAAATCGGCCCAGGTCTGGCCCGAAAGCAATTGCGTGGCGCGTGTGTCATCCGTCATGTGTCGTCTCCGCCGATGGTCGAGCGCTCACCTTAAGCGGCGCCGCCGCGCGCCACTTCGTCCGGGTGGACTAAGGAAAGATCCGCTCCACGGCCGCGTGCCGGTTTAGTCCACCCGGACGAAGAGCGGCATGCCGCCCGCTGGATACCGTTGGCGCCATGCCCGCAACGCCGCACATGTCGCGCGGCGCCGGCATGAAACAAGGAGACGAACGATGTTGACCCACCTGGAGCGGCTGGAGGCCGAAAGCATCCACATCATGCGCGAGGTCGTGGCCGAGAGCGAGAACCCGGTGATGCTGTATTCGATCGGCAAGGACAGCTCGGTCATGCTGCATCTCGCGATGAAGGCGTTCTACCCGGCGAAGCCGCCCTTTCCGCTACTGCACGTCGATACGACGTGGAAATTCCGCGAGATGATCGCGTTTCGCGACGAGACGGCCGCGCGCCTCGGCCTCGACCTGCGCGTGCACGTCAACCCCGACGGCATCGCGAACGGCATCAATCCGTTCACGCACGGCTCGGCCGTGCACACCGACGTGTGGAAGACGCAAGGGCTCAAGCAGGCGCTCGATCACTACGGTTTCGACGCCGCGTTCGGCGGCGCACGCCGCGACGAGGAGAAATCGCGCGCGAAGGAGCGCATCGTGTCGCTGCGTTCGGACCAGCACCGCTGGGACCCGAAGCGCCAGCGCCCCGAGCTCTGGTCGCTGTACAACGCGCGCAAGCGCAAGGGCGAAAGCCTGCGCGTGTTCCCGATCTCGAACTGGACCGAGCTCGATATCTGGCAGTACATCCGGCTTCACGACATCCCGATCGTGCCGCTCTACTTCGCGAAGGAACGGCCCGTCGTCGAACGCGACGGCGCGCTGATCATGGTCGACGACGAACGCCTGCCGCTGCGTGACGGCGAAGTGCCGCGGATGCGCAACGTGCGCTTTCGCACGCTCGGCTGCTATCCGCTCACGGGCGCGATCGACAGCGACGCGACGACGCTCGACGACATCCTGCGGGAGATGCGCGACACGCGGACGTCCGAACGCCAGGGACGGCTGATCGACAGCGATTCGGCCGGTTCGATGGAAAGGAAGAAACAGGAGGGATATTTCTGATGGCACACGTACTCGCCGCGCCCGAGGCGCCCCCTATCCACGCCGACGAGACGCGAACGAAGGACCTGCTGCGTTTCATCACCTGCGGCAGCGTCGACGACGGCAAGAGCACGCTGATCGGCCGCCTGCTCTACGAATCGAACATGCTGTTCGACGACCAGCTCACGCAGCTCGAAGCCGATTCGAAGAAGGTCGGCACGCAGGGCGGCGAACTCGATTTCGCGCTGCTCGTCGACGGCCTGTCGGCCGAACGCGAGCAAGGCATCACGATCGACGTCGCGTACCGCTTCTTCGCGACCGCGCGGCGCAAGTTCATCGTCGCCGATACGCCCGGCCACGAACAGTACACGCGCAACATGATCACCGGCGCGTCGACCGCCGATCTCGCGGTGATCCTGATCGACGCGCGCAAGGGCGTGCTCACGCAGACGCGCCGTCACAGCCATCTCGTCGCGCTGATCGGCATCAAGCGCGTCGTGCTCGCGATCAACAAGATGGACCTCGTCGACTACGACCGGGCCGTGTTCGAGCGTATCGATGCGGACTACCGCGCGTTCGCGGCCGAGCTCGGGTTCGCCGAGATCGTCAGCATTCCGATGTCCGCGCTGCGCGGCGACAACGTGATCGCGCCGAGCGCACGGATGCCGTGGTACGCGGGCCCGCCGCTGATGCAGCATCTCGACCGCCTGCCGCTCGCCGCGCGCGTGACGCACGACGAACCGTTCCGGCTGCCGGTGCAATGGGTCAACCGTCCGCACCTGAATTTCCGCGGCTACGCGGGCAGCATCGCGTCGGGCGAGATTCGCGTCGGCGAACGCGTGCGCGTGCTGCCGTCCGGCAGGGAAAGCCGCGTCGCGTCGGTGATCACGCCGGCCGGCGAAGCCGGCATCGCCCGCGCCGGCGAAGCGGTGACGCTCACGCTCGCCGACGAAATCGACATCAGCCGCGGCGACCTGATCGCGCGTGCGGACGCGCCGCCGGAAGTCGCCGACCAGTTCGAGGCGACGCTCGTGTGGATGCACGACGAGCCGCTGCTGCCCGGCCGCCCGTATCTCGTGAAGCTCGGCACGCAGACGGTCGGCGCGACCTGCGCGACGCCGAAGTACAAGATCGACGTGAACACGCGCGAGCATCTCGCCGCGCGCACGCTCGCGCTGAACGAGATCGGCGTGTGCAACCTGAGCTTCGACCGGCCCGTCGCGTTCGATCCGTACGACCGGAACCGTCATACGGGCGGCTTCATCGTGATCGACCGCTTCAGCAACGACACGGTCGGCGCCGGGATGCTGCACTTCGCGCTGCGCCGCGCGCACAACGTGCACTGGCAGGCCGTCGACGTCGATCGCGACGCGCGCGCGCGGCAGAAGGCGCAGACGCCGCGCATCGTGTGGCTGACGGGGCTGTCGGGCGCCGGCAAGTCGACGATCGCGAACCTCGTCGAGCAACGGCTGCACGCGCTCGGCAAGCATACGTACCTGCTCGACGGCGACAACGTGCGGCACGGCCTCAACCGCGATCTCGGCTTCACCGAGGCCGACCGCGTGGAGAACATCCGGCGCGTCGCCGAAGTCGCGCGGCTGATGCTCGACGCGGGGCTCATCACGCTCGTGTCGTTCATCTCGCCGTTCCGCGCCGAGCGCGACATGGCGCGCGCGCTGGCGGGCCCGGACGAATTCGTCGAAGTGTTCGTCGACACGCCGCTCGCGGTCGCGGAGGAGCGCGATCCGAAGGGCTTGTACAAGAAGGCGCGGCGCGGCGAGCTGAAGCACTTCACCGGCATCGATTCGCCATACGAGCCGCCCGTGCAGCCGGAGTTGCGTGTCGACACGGTGACCGAGTCGCCGGAGGTCGCGGCGGATCGCATCGTCGCGTACCTGCTGCGCGAACGCGCGGCGTAAGCGGCGCCCGCCTGCCCGCGTCGCCTACTCCGTTCGGATGACGCGCGCGGCAGGCGGGCCGCTATGCTGGTTCGGAACCTTTCATCCGGACCAGGAGAACACGAGCATGCGGATCGCGCTGGCGCCCGGCGACACGGCCGCGCACGATGGTTTCGACGACGCGGCATGGAGCGCGCGCGAGCTCAGCGCATGGCTCGGGCTCGTCTATCAGGGTCCGTCGGAAACCACGCCGTGGGCCGGCTTTCTCGAAGCGGTTCGCGTGCGACTCGATGCGAGCTTCACGACGCTCGTGCTGCGCAATCCGGGCGGCGCGCGACACGGGCTGATCATCAACGCGTCCGCGCACGGCCCGCTGCTGCCCGGCGAACCGTCGTACAGCGAGCAGTTCTATGCGCTGTGCCCGTTTCTCGACCACCCGCCCGGCCAGGTGTTCACGGCCGACCGCCTGTTCGGCGACGCCGCGTGGCGCGCGCACGATTTCTACCGGCAATACCTGCAGCCGCTCGACCTGCGCTACATCCTCGGCGCGAACCTGCGCGGCGAACGCGGCGTCGAGTGCGCGTTCTTCGTGAGCCGCCCGCACGGCGGCCGCGATTTCGACGCGACCGAGCGCGCGCAGGTCGCGACGCTGCTGCCGCACCTGCAACGCGCGGTCGAGCTGCACGCGGCGCTCGACGTCCTCGATGCCGAACGCGCGCTGTATGCGGGCACCGTCGACCGGCTCGACGTCGGCACCGCGATCGTCGACGAGGACGGCCGCGTGATCAAGCGCAACCGCATCGCCGAACGGCTGATCGACCAGCAGGACGGGCTGTGCGTGCGGCAGGAGCGGCTTCACGCGTCGTGCCCGCTCGACGAGCGCCGGCTGCAGAAGGCGCTGCAGGCCGCGCTCGAGCATTTCCGCGCCGGGGCGCTCACGCGCATCGAGGCCACCACGCTGTCGCGTCCCGGCGGCGCGATGCCGTTGAGCGTGCTGCTGCGCCCGCTCGCGCCCTATCGCGGCGCCGAGGACCGCCAGCATCGGCCGGCCGTCGCGGTGTTCGTCCGCGATCCGGCCGCGTCGCCGCAGACATCACGCGACATGCTGCACCGGCTGTTCCGGCTCACGCCGATGGAAACCGAAATCGCGCTGCTGCTGGTTGACGGGCTGACGCTCGACGAAGCGGCGGCCGCGACCGGCATCACGAAGAACACTGCCCGCGCGCACCTGCGCGGCATTTTCGCGAAAACGGGGGCGACGCGGCAGGCCGTGCTCGTGAAGACGCTGCTCAACAGCGTGGTGTCGATGGCGTAGCGCGCCGTGCCGGCACTCGGCACGATCTCATTTCACGTCATACGTCATCAGACGTTGTCGAATGACGCGTCGATCGCCGGCATTCGCCAAATTTTAGGAAATTTCCGGGTAAACCCGCGACGTCATCGTCGATGCTCCGGCGTACCATGTCATACGACGACATACTACATCGACCGCCACCCAGACGCCGACGCGGGCTGCCGCCCCGTCCGCCGCCCGACCGGAGACACCCTTGAACCCGCCCTCGTCCGCCCTGCCCGGCCGCGACCCGCTCGCGTCGGCCGTCTCGAAAGTGAAGTGGCACGTGCTGCCGCTCGTGCTGATCATGTTCATCGCGAACTATATCGACCGCGTGAACGTCGGCTTCGTCGATCGCCATCTCGAAGCGTCGATCGGCATCGGCGCGGCCGCGTACGGGCTCGGCGCCGGGCTGTTCTTCGTCGGCTATGCGCTGTTCGAAGTGCCGTCGAACCTGCTGATGCAGCGCTACGGCGCGCGCGTCTGGCTGGCGCGGATCATGGCGACGTGGGGCATCGTCGCGGCCGCGATGGCGTTCGTGTGGAACGACACGTCGTTCTACACGCTGCGCTTCCTGCTCGGCGCGGCCGAGGCCGGCTTCTTCCCCGGTGTCGTGCTGTACCTGTCGCAATGGCTGCCGCCGCAGGAACGCGGCAAGGCGATGGCGATCTTCCTCGGCGGCTCCGCGTTCGCGTCGGTGCTGTCCGGGCCCGTGACCGGCGCGCTGCTGTCGATCCGCGGCTTCGGCCTCCAGGGCTGGCAATGGATGTTCCTGATCGAAGGGCTGTTCTCGGTCGCGCTGTGCGGCGCGAGCTGGCTGCTGCTGAAATCGCATATCCGCGACGCGACGTGGCTCACGGCCGAGGAACGCACGGCGCTCCAGCACGCGCTCGACGCGGAGCGTGCGACGCGCGACGTCCGCTCGAACGTGCCGGTGCGCGCCACCGCGCTGCTGCGCGATCCGCAGATCATGCTGTTCTGCTTCCTGTATTTCGCGATCCAGCTGACGATTTACGCGGCCACGTTCTGGCTGCCGACCATCATCCGCAGGATGGGCGGCCTCACCGATTTCCAGGTCGGCCTGTACAACACGATTCCGTGGATCATCGCGATCGGCGCGATGTACGGCTTCGCGGTGCTGTCGTCGAAGTGGAAGCATCCGCAGCGCTGGCTCGCGTTCTCGCTCGTGCTCGCCGCGTGCGGGCTGTTCGCGTCGACGTCGCCCAGTCCGGTGTGGTCGTTCGCGTCGATCTGCTTCGCCGCGCTCGGTTTCAAGGCCGCGGCGTCGCTGTTCTGGCCGATCCCGCAGGGCTATCTCGACACGCGCGTGGCCGCCGCCGTGATCGCGCTGATCAACTCGGTCGGCAACCTCGGCGGCTTCGTCGCGCCGACGGCCTTCGGCTATCTGAAGCAACATACGGGTTCGATCACGGGCGGGCTGTATGCGCTCGCGATCGCTTCGCTCGTCGCCGCGGTCGCCGCGCTGTTCGCGCGCACGCACCGGCGCAGCGAGCCGCCGCGCGGCCAGCCGGCCGACGAATCCTTCACGCACGCTCCGATGCTCCGCCATGCCGAACACTGACCGCCTGACCGTCGTCGTCTCGAATGCCGTCGACGGCGACCTCGCCACGTTCTCCCTCGCAGGCGACGGCACGCTCGCGCCGCTCGCCCGCTATCCCGCCGCCGACGTCGCGATGCCGATCGCCGTGCAGGCCGACCGCACGCGGCTCTACGTCGCGACCCGCGGCGAACAGCCGACGATCGTCGCGTTCCGCGTCGCGGCCACGGGCGCGCTCGCGCGCATCGGCACGACCGCGATCGACGCGAGTCACGCGTACCTGTCGCTCGACCGCGGCGGCCGCTGGCTGCTCGGCGCGTCGTACGGCGGCCATTCGCTGAGCCTTTACGACGCCGCGCGCGTGCGCGACGGCGACGGTACGCCGCTGCAGGTCGCGGGCGGCATCGCGAACGCGCACGCGGTGATCGTGTCGCCGGACAACCGCTTCGCGTACGTCAGCTCGCTCGGCTCGGACCGCGTGTTCGGCTTCGCGCTCGTCGAGGACGCCGCCGGGTTGCGCGCGGTCGAACACGGCGAAACGCGCGTGCCGGCCGGCTTCGGTCCGCGTCACCTGCGATTCGCGGACGACGGCCGCACGCTCGTCGTCGTCAGCGAATTCCAGGCCACGCTCGCCACCTTCGCCCGCGACACCGCCACCGGCCGGCTCGGCGACGCACACGTGAGCGCGCGTCACCCGGCCGTCGCCGCGCTCGCGCAAGGCCATGCGCGCCCGCCCGCTCCTGTCGAGCCGTCCGTGTGGGCCGCGGACCTGCACCTGACGCCCGACGAGCGCTTCGCGTACGTCAGCGAACGCACGTCGAGCCGGTTGCTCGGCTATCGCCGCAACGACGACGGGTCGTTCGCCCCCGCGCACGCGACGGCCACCGAAGCGCAGCCGCGCGGGTTCGCGATCGATCCGTCGGGACACTGGCTGATCGCCTGCGGCGAGCAGTCCGAACACGTCGCGGTGTATGCGATCGCGCCGGACGACGGCACGCTGTCGCTGCACGCGCGCGTGCCGGGCGGCCGCGGCGCGAACTGGGTCGCGATCGTCTGAAGTCGGGCGGTCTGAAGAAGAAACGGCGCCCGTACGGGAACCTGCACGCCCATGCGGGTGCGGCGTTCAGCGCCGCTCGCTCGGCGCGACGCCCGTCCAGCGCTTGAACGCGCGCGTGAAATTGGCGCGATCGGTATAGCCGACGCGCGCCGCGATCTCGTCGACCGGCAGCCGCGTGCCTTCGAGCAGCCGCAGCGCGTCGCGCAGCCGGATCTCGTCGAGCAGCGCCGAATAGGTCGCGCCGTATTCGGCGAGCTTGCGCTTGAGCGTGCGCGCCGACACATGCAGCTCGCGCGCGACGTCGTCGACCGACGGATAGCCGCCTTCGCCGCAGATCAGCAGGTTGCGCACGCGCTCGACGATGCTCTCCGCATAGCCGAGCCGCGCGAGTTCCGCCTCGCACTGCTGGACGATCATCTGCGCGGTCTGCGCGTTCGCGGTGCCGATCGGCTCGTCGAGCAGCGCGGCGTCGCAGCGGATGCGGTTCGCGCTCGCATCGAAATGGCAGCGCGGCAGCCGCGCGCGATAACGCTCGAACCACGGCGGCTCGGGCCATTCGAAATGGAGTTCGGCACGCGACTGGAGCGTGCGGCCCGGCGTCGGATACAGCAGCGAATTGAACAGGATCGCGGTTTCGACCAGAAAGTTTTCCACCGCGAACTGGCGCAGCCGGCCGAGCGGAAACGCTTCGAGCACGTCGATGTCGACGATGCCGTCGAGCTGCGCGAGCCGCACCGAGAAAAACGGCACGCGCGTCGGCAGGTAGCGGATGCCGAGCGCGATCGCCTCGCCGAGCGTCGCGCAGCTCATCAGCCCGAAGCCGATCAGTCCCGCTTTCGTGAGGCTGCTGCGCAGGCCGATCTCGATCGCGATCGACGGATCGTCGGTCGCGTCGAGCAGGTTGAACACGATCGCCGCCTGCTGCAGCGGCGTGATGCGCGCATCGGGCTGCGCGAGCCGGTCGCGCTCGACGCCCGAGCCGGCGAGAATGCGACCGCCGTCGATGCCGCGCTCCTCGGCCAGCATCAGCATGAACAGCGCATACGCGG
Source organism: Burkholderia sp. IO2 (assembly GCF_029522185.1). Lineage (NCBI taxonomy): Bacteria > Pseudomonadati > Pseudomonadota > Betaproteobacteria > Burkholderiales > Burkholderiaceae > Burkholderia > Burkholderia sp. IO2. Next base: position 41,314 of record NZ_JAKWFH010000046.1, read on the forward strand.
ACGACACCGTCGCCTTGTTCAACTGGCGCGCGGCATCCGGAACGGACAGGGCCATGCGGCTAACTCCGGAGCGGTTTCGGCGGATTGTAGCGTCGCTGGCCCGCAATGACACCGCGGCGGCACTCTAGCCATGGGACGGCATCGGCCACCGGAGCGCCGGCCAACGTGGCCCGAAATGACACCACCATTGGCACCGACGGCCCTCGCATGCGCGCCGGCACGCGCCTATGCTTGTCACATCGGCATTGCGCCCCACTCTTTCCGCACGGATTCCGGTCGATGAGCCAACCCGCACGAACCGCCTTTCGCCACGACGCCGACAAGGTCGCGTACGTCCGCCGCGAAGTGAACGCCGCGAGCGACGCGATCCGCGCACGCTTTCCGCTGCTCGACAACCAGAACCTCGTCGGTGCGACCGTGATGGCCGTGTCGGTGAGCGCGATGCTCGCGATCGCGTGGCTGTATGCGCGCGGCGCGATCGCGTGGTACGTCGCGCTGCCGCTCGCCGCGTTCGTCACGTCGCTGATCCACGAGCTCGAGCACGACCTGATCCACCTGATGTACTTCAAGAAGACGCCGTGGGCCTATCACCTGATGATGGCGCTGTGCTGGCTCACGCGGCCCGGCACGATCAACCCGTGGACGCGCCGGCGCATGCACCTGCATCACCACAAGGTGTCGGGCGGCGAATCGGATCTCGAGGAATTCGGCATCACCAACGGCGAGCGCTGGGGCGTGAAGCGCCTGCTGATGATCGCGGACGGCATGCTCGCCGTCGTGCTGCGGCCGGCCGCGATGCGCCGCAAGGTGAAGCAGTACGTGGCCGCGCAGCCGGTGCAGGATCCGTCCGAGCGCCTGCAGTTGCGCATCGAGCAGGTGTCGTCGTACATGCCGGTCGGTCACCTGTACTACACGCTGTGGCACGCGTTCATCGTCTATCACGTCGGCCTGTTCGCGCTGCATGCGTTCGGTTACGCGGTGACGGTGCCGGCCGTCGTCGAACGCGCGATGAGCGTCGTCGATTTCCTGGCGGTGGTGTGGCTCGGGCCGAACTTCGTGCGCAGCTTCTGCATCAACTTCGTCAGCTCGAACATGCACTATTTCGGCGACATCGACTCGCGCAACGTGATCCAGCAGACGCAGGTGCTGAACCCGTGGTGGATGCTGCCGTTCCAGCTGTTCTGCTTCAATTTCGGCAGCACGCACGCGATCCATCACTTCGTGGTGCGCGATCCGTTCTACATCCGGCAACTGACCGCCCGCACCGCGCACGCGGCGCTGCGCGAAGTCGGCGTGCGCTTCAACGACGTCGGCACGTTCGCCCGTGCGAATCGCTGGGGCGGCTATCACCCGTCTCGCGGCACACACCACGCGCAGGCCGACGCGTAACGCCGGCGGCGCGCGGCATCAGCGCCTCGTCACTCGCCGATCGGCGGCATCGGCCCCTGCCCGCGGATCCACGACCAGTTCGCGAGTTCAGCCATTTCCTTGTCGCCACGGCTGTCGCCGTACGCGAACAACTGCTTCGGCGGCCGGCTGCCCCACCATCCGCGCAGCCGCACGACCTTCTGCGGCCCCCAGCAGTTCTCGCCGTCGAGCCGGCCGGCGAAGACGCCGCGCTCGAACGCGAGCCGCGTCGCGAGCACGGCGTCGAAGCCGGCCGTCTTCGCCCACTTCTCCAGATACAGCGACGGCGACGCGCTGACCAGCACGACTTCATGCCCGCGCGCCCGATGCTCGCGGACACGCTCGAGCATTTCCGGACGCACGAGGTTCGGCAGATAGCTATCGACGAACCGGCGCGCCTGCGCGTCGAGCACGTCCTCGCGGATCGGCCCGAACGCGAACGACGCGAACTTCGCCTTCGCGTCGCCGCGCGACAGCAGCCCGGCCTTCATCGCGACGATCCACGGCAGCGCGCGCAGCCCGGCCCACGCGAAACGCGGCGTGCCGACCGTCTGGCGGACGAAATGGCGAAAGCTGTCGGTGGTCGTGATGGTGCCGTCGAAATCGAAGGCGGCGACGATGCGGTCGGTCATGGAGAATCGGCGGGAAAGCGATGAGATGCCCGGGAAGATAGCAGACTCGCGGCCGCCCGCGCGAAACCGTCGCGCCCGACACGCGACTGCGCGCGCCGCAGCGCGTGCGGTCGCATCGTTCGCTCAGCGCGACGGCCGCGCAGCCAGCGCCGCCGGCAGCACGACGTTCATCAGGTGATCGGCACGCGACAGCAGGTCGGTCACGCGCTCGTCGAGCCCGCGCAGTTGCGCCGGCTGCATCCGGATCTGCTGGACGGCCTGTCCGACGATGTTGCGGCGGTCGAACAGCGTGCGCTCGACGCCCGCATCGTCCGGCGCGCGCACGACGTCCGACACCGCGCTCAGCGCCGCGAGCACGACCACGAGGTTTTCCTCCGCATGGCGGACCTTGGCGGCGAGTTCCTCGGTACGGCGCGGGAAAAAGCCGAGCGACTGCTTGAGCGCACCGAGCGCCGCGCGATAGTCGACATGGCCGGACGCCGCCCCGAACCAGCGTTCGAACATGCCGGCCTTGCGCGTCGCTTGCGCGAGCATCCCGGCCATCATGTCGGCCGCGCCGAGTTCGTTGAATTCGCGCGTCGTCGCCGCGACCGCTTCGACGAGGTTGCCGGCCGTCTCCAGCGCGCCGTCGCCGATCGTCGCGACCGTCGCGAGCTTCAGCGGCACCAGTTGCCGGATATGCCGCTCGATGCGCGGCGCGTAGTCGGGATAGAGATTCGGAAAGCTGGCCTGTGCGGCGCGGAAGCACGCTTCGAGCTGCGGATGGTTCGATGCGCCGAACAGCGCACGGCCGATTGCGTCGGCGGGCGCCGCACGCACGGCGTGATCGGACGCGGGCGCCGGCCCGAACTCGAGCGCCTGCGGGGCGGGCCGCGCCGGCGCACGCGCGACCGGCGCACCGGGCGCGGCCGGCGCGTCGAACGCAAGACGCCCGGGCGTGCGCTCGGGCGTCGTATCGAACTCGAGCCGCTTCGGCTCGTCGGACGGATTCGTCATCGCTGCTTCCTGCCCGGCGCCGCGGTGCTCCGCGCGCCGGGCTGCCGCCAGTCAGACCGCGCCGCCGTACGCGCGGACGAAATCGCCGAGGCCACGGTTGTAGCCCGCGCCGACCGCCTTGAACATGAAGTGGCCGTCGCGGCGATAGAAGCTGCCGACCTGCACCGACGTCTCCATCGAGAAGTCTTCCTCGAGCGCGTACTTCGCGATCACCGCGCCCGACACCTCGTCGGCGATCTGGATGTAGCTGTTGCGAACCTGCCCGAAATTCTGCCGGCGCGCTTCGGCCTGGTCGATCGTCACGACCACCGAGATTTCCTCGACGTCGGCCGCAAGCTTCGTCATGTCGATGAAGATCACCTCATCGTCGCCGTCGCCGCTGCCCGTGCGGTTGTCGCCGCTATGCACGACGCCCAGGCACTTCGACGAAGGCATCCCGCGCTTCGGGAAATCGTCGCCGGGCTGGATGAAGGTTTCCTTGCGCTCCATCGTGCGCACTTCGCTGTTGTAGAACACGAAATGCTGATCCGAGATCAGCTTCGGATTGCTCTGCGCGTCGTACTTGCACAGGAACACCGACACGTCGAGATCGAAATCCGTGCCGGTGTCCGTCGCGTTCGCGTCCCAACCGAGACCGATGCGGAATTTCTGCGTGCCGGGCGCTTCCTTCGACAGGTTGACGCGACCGCCTTTCGACAAATTGATCATCTGAACCTCTTCTGCTGGAACCGCCGTAGCGCCGGCGGCGATGCCGGGCCGCACACGGCGGCCCCTTCGTTGATGGTGTTCGCGCCGCGTGACGCGCGCTTACTTGCCCGCCACCGCCGCGCGGTCTTCCTTGCGCTGCACGACGATCGACGACCACACGGCCGCGGCGATCATCGCCGCGCCGATCAGGCCCGTGACGACCTCCGGCACCTCGAACTTCACGCCCAGGAACATGATCGTCGCGAGCGCGCCGATCGCCCAGAACGCGCCGTGCTCGAGAAAGCGATACTGCGCGAGCGTGCCCTTCTTCAGCAGCACGAGCGTCATCTCCCGGATGTAGGCCGCGCCGACGCCGAGGCCGAGCGCGATCAGGAAAATGTTGTTCGACAGCGCGAACGCGCCGATCACGCCGTCGAAGCTGAACGACGAATCGAGCACTTCCAGATACATGAACCCCGCGACGCCTTCGCGCACCACGCGCGTGCCCGTGTCCTCGCCGCCGACCAGGTCGCCCACGCCGTGCGCGATCACGAAGCCGATCACGCCGAACGCGCCCGCGAGCAGAAAGCTGACCTGCTCGGTCGCCGGCACGTAGAACGACGCGACGATCACGATCGCCAGCGTCAGCGCCACTTCCAGTGCGGTGATGCGGCCGAGATGGCGCATCGGGCCTTCGAGGAAGCCGATCCAGTGCTCGTCCTTCTCGGTGTCGAGCATGAACTTGAAGAACACCATCAGCAGGAACGCGCCGCCGAACGCCGATACCTCATGATGCGCGGACGTCAGCACCGCCGCGTACTTGTCCGGCGATTCGATCGCGAGCGTCAGCGCGTCCCACAGACCGATATGGCCGATCACCGCGACGATCAGCAACGGAAACACGAGCCGCATGCCGAACACCGCGACCGGCAGGCCGAACACCATGAAGCGGTTGCGCCACTTCTCCGACCAGTTCTTCAGCACCGACGCGTTGACGACCGCGTTGTCGAGCGACAGCGAAATTTCGAGCACGCACAGGACCGCGACGATCAGCATGTCCTTCACGCCGCCGAGGAGATAGGCCGCGATCAGCGCGAGCGCCGTGAGCGACAACGGGATCTTGAAGTCTTTCAACATGATGGGGTAATCGAGTTCAGAAAAATGGGCAGGCGGGCCGCGCTTACTTCGCGCGCACCCAGTCGCAGAATTCCTGCGTGATCAGCTGTTCGTAGATCTGTTCGTCGCTGAGGTCGAGCGATTCGAGATGCAGGAAGCCGACGTTCGGCATTTCGTCCGCGACTTCCGCGAGGAAGTCGAATTCGCTCGGATCGCCGACGCCGACGAGCGACCAGTACAGCGGGAAATGTTGCGATTCGGTCAGCAACTGGCGCACGCGCTTGCGGTCGTTCTTCGGGTTCTGGCCGTCGGTGACGAACAGCACCCATGCGGGCAGATGGCCGTTCACGGGCGCGGAGGCGGCCGGCGCGGACGGGTCGTCCGCACCGCCGAACAGCCGGCTCAGGAAGCCGCGCTTTTCTTCGCGCTTCGGCTCCGGCGCGCGGAAGAAGAAATCGACGATTTCGTTCATCACCGGCGCGTACTGCGTGCCGCCCCACTTGTCGATCCGCGCGTTGAGCACATGATCGGAAATGTACGAGCCGTAGTTGTCCGGCGTCGCGGTCGGCAGCCGGTCGTAGCCTTCGGTGAAGGTCCACGTGTCGACTTCGCCGTTGTCGTCGAACTTCAGTGCAATGCCGAGAATCCGGTCGTGCGTCTCCTGGATCACGCCCGACTGGTACAGCGGCTTCGCGGAGCCCGAGATGTCGAGCGCCGCGCCGACGCGCACGACCGGCGGCTTCAGGATCTGACGTTTTTCGAGGACGATCGCGACCTTCGCCGCGCGTTTCTCAAGCGTAATCATGCGGTGTTCTCTCAGTTCTCTTAGTTGTGCTTCGGAGCGAATCGGGTGATCAGGTCCTGTTCGAGCTGGCGCAGGCGCGGCGCGTCCTGCTCGCGCTGGCGGCGGCCGTCGGCAATGATCTGCGTGATGTCGTCGAACGCGCCGAACAGCTGCTGCTGCGCGTATTCGAACGTGTCGGTCGAGATCACCGGGCGCTGGCCGAGCTTCGCGACTTCCTGCGCGTTCTGGCGATTCAGGTCGGCCTGCGCGCGGATCGCCTCGTCGGCGGCGTCGTACGTCGCGTTCGCGAGCGCCGCCGCGCGCTTGGTGCTGAGCTGCTCGAGGTAGAGCGCGAACGCATTGGTCCACGCGGGAATCAGCACGGTCTTGATCGTCATGAACTTCGACGTCAGCGTGCGTTTCTGGTCCTGCTCCATCCGGATCTGCGGCGCGAGCTGCTTCGACATCAGCATCGCGCGGTCGAGGTCGTCGAGCTTGCTTTCGAGCGCGTCGACCTTGCGCTTCACGTCGAGCAGGCGCTGTGCGGCGAACGCATCGTCCGCCGGCTGCTGGCCGGCCGCGAGATGCGCGCGCAGCGCCGCGAGCGCCGTTTCGCCGTGCGCCTTCGACTGCGCGAGCTCCTGGTGCAGCGCGTAGTTGTCGTTGTACATCCGCTCGAGCTCGTCGATGCCGGCCTTCTGGCGCTGCGCATGGTTTTCGAGCTCGACGACGAGCGTATCCATCCGCTTGCTCACCGACTCGTATTGCGACAGCAGCTTCTCCTTGGTCGAGCGGAACAGCCGCGTGACCTGCGTGAGCAGCCCGCCCTTGTCGGCGCCGCGCGGGTCGAGCCCCTTCGCGGTCGCGATCAGCTCGTTGAGCTTGTCGCCGAACTGGTCGGCGTCCGACGCCCGGACGCTTGCGAGAATCTGCTGGGAGAAGGCGGCGATCCGCGTGCCCTGCGTCGCGCCGAGCTGGTCGATCTCGTCGACGGTGATCAGGCGCGCGTGTTCCGTCGGCTGCGCTGCCGGCACGACGACGTTGGCGACGGCGGCTGGCCCGGCGACGGGCGACAAGGACGGCATGGAAGGACGATCGCTGACCGCATCGGATTTGTTGTCGTCGAATAGCGGCTTCATGTGGCTACCACGTTCCTTTTCTGCTTTTTGCTACGTGTGTTGTCGTGCGCGCAACGCGCGCTTCCGCGATTGCCGCCGTGCTCTCTCACGGGCGGCAGACGGACAATAAATGGCGACGGTGCGGCGCGTCAAGCCAGGCAAGTCTTTCAATTTCCATACGCTTTGTAATATATACGACGGCCATCTCGATACTGCTTCCGGCAATGTAAGGACATATGCGTTGATGGAGCATGAATCCGGAATTCTCGGCACACGCCGACGGAGAGAAATGGAAAGTATTTTGAAAGAATTGGCCTGTCGCTATTCCGCTGATTGTTACAGATTGCTTAACGCGGGCGTCGCGCCCTAGTCCGAGTAGCCTTGCGACGCCGGGCGCGCGTCGTGGCGGCGGCCCCACCACGGCAAGTACGCGTTGTTCTCCCCGCGTGCGCGGAACCAGTCCTTGCCGGGATCGATCGGCGTCAGCTTCGACGGTGCGACCACCACCACGGCCGTCGGATGTTCGGTGTCCGTCGTGCCCGCCACAAGCACGTTGCCGCCGAGATGATTTGCGCGGCCGATCGCGAGCGCCACATCGGTCAGCGCCGCGCCGGCCCCCATGTCACCGAGCAGTGCCGACGTATTGAAGGTTTCGCCGCGAAGATCGCTTTCCGGCACGGCTTCGGCGAGCCCTTGCGACAGGGACGCGGCCCTTGACGACGCGGCCGCGCTGCCCTTGCCCGCATCGGGGATAACGTAGTTCAGCGACGAGACCGCGACGCCCGCATTGGCTGCCGCCGCGTCGATCGTCGACTTCCATGCCTGCACCGCGCGGCCCTCGCCTTGCTTCGCGTCGAAATCCTGGACGCTGCCTTGCGCCGCCTTGCCGATCCAGGCCAGCGGTTCGCGCTCGGTCTTCAGATCCGGGCCGGCGAGGAACAACACCACCATGTTCTCGTTGATCTGTTCATCCTGCGGCGGAAAGCTTGGCGCGTCCCAGTTCATCACCCACACGCTTTTGTCGGGATGCGCGGCCAGGTAGTCCAGCGCGGCGTTCAGTGACGTGAAGCCGGCATTGCCGTGGCCCGACGTCACGTGCACGTCGGGCGGTATGTCGCGGATCCATAGATTTTTTGCGGAGGGGTTGCCGATTTCATACATATTTACCATCTCGTCGCGCAAGAACGCTCCGGCGCCTTCCGGGTCGAGACGGCCGGCAGGAAGTGCGAGTTCGACATGCACCCCCGCCAGTTCACGCCACTCCCGCTTGTACTTCGAGCCGATGGTGTAAAAATAATCGGGGTTCATCACGTAGCGCGTCCGAAACAACACGAGAAGTTCGCGCACATATTTCTTGTAAAAACCCGCGAACGACTCACGCCCCCGCCGCCCGTCCGCGACGATGGAAACCGCCTGCAAGGTCGAGTATTTTTTGGGGTTTGTGCGCACCATGTCGTCGTTGGCGTTCGGCTTCACCAACCCGAGCGTCCACAGCAATTGCCACTCCGTCGGATAGTCACGACGCTGCAGCGGATTGAGCCATTCAAGTCCGACAACTTGGGCAACAAACGGCGCGGCAGACGCACCTTCGACGGATTGCGTCGATGCGGCGCGCGTCTCAGCCCGCAATGGCGGGCTCGACAAGAATGTCGCCATCACGATCGAGACGCACCCGATACGTCTGGCAAGAGTGAAGCAGTGCATGAATACCCCGATCGAACCGGCCATCCCCGCGCGCCGGTCCGGCAATTCATTCCCGCCCGGACGATGCCAGGCTCGAAATCAGCGTCGCACCACACGACGTCTTGTGTCCATCGAATGCAGCCGGTTTCCCGTCGACAATGACCTGCGGATCGCCTTCGGCGATAAAGCAGGCCTGATGGCCCGCGATCGGACAGATACACGTATCGCCGAGCCGGGCGACCGGCCGCCCCATCACTTCGCTGACCGCGCTGCCGGTCACGACCTGACCGCCGTGGCTCGTTGCGTCGCCGACTCGAATGATTCCGCGCATGCGTGTTCCTTATTCCGAATAGCCTTGCGACGCAGGGCGCGCGTCGTGACGGCGCCCCCACCACGGCAAGTACGCGTTGTTCTCACCGCGTGCGCGGAACCAGTCCTTGCCGGCGTCGATCGGCGTCAGCTTCGACGGCGCGACGACGACGACTGCCGTCGGATGCTCGGGGTCCGTCGTTCCGGCTACGAGCACATTTCCACCGAGGTGATTCGCTCGGCCGATCGCCAGCGCCACATCGGTCAGCGCCGCGCCGGCGCCCATGTCACCGAGCAGTGCCGACGTATTGAAGGTCTGCGTACGGAAATCGTATTCCGGCAGTACTTCCGTCAGCGTCTGCGACAGCGATGCAATTCTTGTCGATGCAGCATCGCTGCCCTTGCCCGCGTCGTGCACGATGTAATTCAATGACGATACCGGCACGCCTGCATTAGTCGCCGCCGTATCGATCGTCGACTTCCATGCCTGCACCGCGCGACTCGCGCCTTGCTTTGCGTCGAAATCCTTGACGTTGCTTCGAGCGGCTTTACCGATCCACGCCAGCGGCTCGCGCTCGGTCTTCAGATCCGGGCCGGCAAGGAACAGCACCACCATGTTCTCGTTGATCTGTTCGTCGTTCGGCGGGAAACTCGGCGCATCCCAGTTCATCACCCACGCGCTTTTGTCGGGGTGGGCGGCCAGATAGTCCAGCGCCGCATTCAACGACGTGAAGCCGGCATTCCCCTGCCCTGATGTCACGTGCACATCCGGCGGTGTGTCGTGGCTCCACAGATCTTTTGCCGATGAATTTCCGATCTCGAACGTGCTGATTATTTGATCACGCAAATATGCCTTTGCCTTGATGGGATCAAGACGACCAGAAATTGCCAGTTCAACATGCACGCCAGCCAGCTCACGCCATCTACTTCTGTCACCAGGTTTCACGGTATAGAAATAGTTGGAATCGGTAAAATATCTAGTACGGAACAATACGAGCAACTCGTCGATATATTTCTCGTAAAATCCACCAAATGATTCACGTCCAGAGCTGCCATCCGCAATGATTGAGATCGCTTGAACGGCAGAGTACTTTTTAGGGTTGGCGCGCACCATATCGTCATTCTTGTTCGCAGAAGCCAAGCCCAACGTCCACAGCAATTGCCACTCCGTCGGATAGTCACGACGCTGCAGCGGATTGAGCCATTCAAGTCCGACAACTTGGGCAACAAACGGCGCGGCAGACGCACCTTCGACGGATTGCGTCGATGCGGCGCGCGTCTCAGCCCGCAATGGTGGGCTCGACAAGAATGTCGCCATCACGATCGAGACGCACCCGATACGTCTGGCAAGAGTGAAGCAGTGCATGAATACCCCGATCGAACCGGCCACCCCCGCGCGCCGGTCCGGCAATTCATTCCCGCCCGGACGACGCCAGGCTCGAAATCAGCGTCGCACCGCACGACGTCTTGTGTCCATCGAATGCAGCCGGTTTCCCGTCGACAATGACCTGCGGATCGCCTTCGGCGATAAAGCAGGCCTGATGGCCCGCGATCGGACAGATACACGTATCACCGAGCCGGGCGACCGGCCGCCCCATCACTTCGCTGACCGCGCTGCCGGTCACGACCTGACCGCCGTGGCTCGTTGCGTCGCCGACTCGAATGATTCCGCGCATGCGTGTTCCTTATTTTGAATAGCCTTGAGTCGTAGGGCTCGCATCGTGACGACGTCCCCACCAAGGTAGATAGGCGTTGTTTCCGCCGCGTGCGCGAAACCAGTTCTTAGTTGCATCGATCGGCGTCAGTTTCGAAGGCGCGACCACCACCACCGCTGTCGGGTGCTCGGCGTCGGTCGTTCCGGCTACGAGTACATTTCCCCCGAGGTGATTCGCTCGCCCGATCGCCAGCACCACATCGGTCAGCGCTGCGCCGGCCCCCATGTCACCGAGCAACGCCGATGTATTGAAGGTCTGCGTACGGAAATCGTATTCGGGCAGTACTTCCGTCAACGTCTGCGACAGGGACGCAATGCGTGTCGACGCAGCATCACTGCCCTTGCCCGCATCGTGCACGATGTAATTCACCGACGACACCGGCACGCCAGCATTACTCGCCGCCGTATCGATTGTCGACTTCCATGCCTGCACCGCGCGACTCGCGCCTTGCTTTGCGTCGAAATCCTTGACGTTGCTTCGAGCGGCTTTACCGATCCACGCCAGCGGCTCGCGCTCGGTCTTCAGATCCGGGCCTGCAAGGAACAGCACCACCATGTTCTCGTTGATCTGTTCGTCGTTCGGCGGGAAGCTCGGTGCATCCCAGTTCATCACCCACGCGCTTTTGTCAGGATGCGTAGCCAGATAGTCCAGCGCGGCGTTCAGCGATGTGAAGCCGGCATTGCCGTGGCCCGTCGTCACGTGCACATCCGGCGGTGTGTCGCGACTCCATAGATTCTTTGCGGACGGGTTGCCGATTTCGAATATATTGACAATGCGATTACGCAGATATGACGCAGCCGATGCAGGCTCAATTCGTTCGGAAGGAATAGCCAACTCCACATGCACGCCAGCCAGCTCACGCCACTTTCTTTTGTCATCCGAGCTCACGGTGTAAAAATAATCTTCACCCGTAAAATATGGAGCTCGGAAGAGCAACAATAGTTTATCGACATATTTCTCATAAAATCCAGCAAAAGATTCACCTCCTCCATTACCATCCGCGACAATGGAAATTGCCTGCAACGTCGAATATTTCTTCGGATTCGTTCTAACCATATCATCGTTGACATTTGGCTTGACCAGACCAAGCGTCCACAATATTTGCCACTCGGTAGGGTAGTCCCTGCGCTGGAGGGGATTCATCCATCCAAGGCCTACAACCTGCGCAACGAAAGGCTTGGATGAACTGGCCCCAGCGATCGGGACTGCCTTATCGGCCGATGAGGCGGCCATCGCGCGAGGAGCAGCAATCACTGTTGCGAACGCAAACACCATGATTGCCACGAGCCCCGGGACCAACACCAATCGTTTCAACAGATTACCCATACCCAATAACTCCCCTGCCGGCTTGCCAGACGAAATCAATATCAAAAACGACGCCCCTAAAGCAAAAAACAACGCAAGGCTCGCAACTCCGACTCGACGCGGCCAGGTGGCAATGACCGCCTTCATAAAATACCTCCCAACTTCATGAAAAAGCCACCATCTCGCTCGTCATGTATTTTCCCCGGCATTGCGGCACTTTCGTCTTTTTTAACCCAGTCAGGCAAAAATAGGTCGCCGTGCTTGCCGGTATTTATATAATCCATCAAATTAAAATTAGGATCACCCTTCTTGGAATCACTGGCAAATCTCCAATCAGCCTGGATTCTGAGATATTTGAAATCATCTTCAGTTAAATAACAAAGCCCAATTGCCACATCATAAGCCAACGCCCTTTCAGCATGATCCTTGTTGGTCATGATGGTCGAATGGTTAGTGGGGTTATTCTTGTCCCCGCCGTTCAGAATCTGGAATATCTCGTTGTTCCGCCATTCGGTATAGTCAGCACTCGCTGCCTCCGGATTGTCCTCCCCGATCACATTCCCTTCCTTGTCGACCCAGCGGCGATTTCCGGACCTTCTCGCTTCCATCCGAAGAATGGAATGATCCTCATACCGCTGCGCAGCCTCGGACGCCGCGTCCCCCTGCGCCTTCAGCGCATCACCCTCGGTCTTGAATTTTTCCGACTTCGCGTCGAAGTTGTCGTATGGATCGTCATCACGCTTGTTCTCCTTGTTGGCGTCACGCCCAGCCGACGGCGGATCGTAACCCTCGTTGAAGCGCCCTTCCTCAATCGGTTTCCCTTGCGCATCGCAAGCGCCCGACGGCTTACCGTAGCGCAACGCCTGCGGGAGGAAGCGCGTTTCCTTGTCGAGCATCGGTGCCGTAATCGGGATTTCCCAATTTTTCGGTGGCTCGGCATTGACTGCCATGTCCGTCAAATTGAACAGGTAGAAGACCGGACTCGTTGCAAGCGTGAAAATCTTCGCGATCCACCCTTCATTGGAATGCATACCTCGTCCAAGACCATACCGCGCCGGTGGTGATGGCGGATACCAGAAACCTTCCTTCTGGTTCTTGTCCTTGCGCCAGTCATCCTGCCAGTACCGATAGAGCTTGCTCTCTCCGCCCACCTCGAAATTCGACGCGAACACGCGTTGCGAAAAAACGCCCCACGCGTTCGTCGCACTGATTTCATCGATACTCATCCCGCGCCAGCCGATTCCCTGAACGGTCAGGGCGGAAATGACCTGATCGTGCGGGCAGCAGTACAGCGTCACTCTTCCGTAGGTGTTTTTCTGGTACAGCCCATGCGCCTCCCGGTCCTTGGCTGCGCTATACGGTTTGCCTCCGTCCTTCGACGGTCTCGCGCTTTCCATCGCGCGATCGAGATCCTCCGCAGGCATCTCGAGCTCGGCCCGGGCACGCAGGATATCGAAGTACGCCCTCAACGTCTCCTTGCGCGCGACATAGGTCTCGCGCCCCACGTGACCGTTCTTGTCGCGCACTCCGCGCTGGGCCCATGAGTCGGTCATGTTGGCCTCGACGAGACTGTACGGAGGATTGGCGAGCACATAAGTGTCGGCGACGCAGCGCCCTTTCTTGCCCCACTGATCCGTCACCTCGGGCAACCGGTCGCCGAGGAATGCGGCGGCAAGGCCGATCATGTTTCCCTGGCTGTGGCACACGATCGTGATCGGCGCGTCGGCCTGTCGTTTGCGGATCGACTCGACCAGGCGTGCCAGCCGCAGCGCGCCAAGTACGCCGTAAGTGCGCGGCGGCGTGGAGTAGATTTTTCGATTGCCGATGCTGTTCATGTGCTGAACGGTCAGCCACAGAAAGAGCCGATCGTTCAACCCGTCGTTCCACAGATCCGGCAGACTCGAACACCCGCCCGCGAACGGACCACCGCCCCAGTAATTCTTCTCGTTGAGCATGATCTTGTCGCCATACTCCTTCAGCTCCTGCGCATTCGCGGCATAGCCCCACCGAAAGTGGATGACGGGCGAAAACGACGGATCGGGCTTGATGTACGTCTTCGACGACATTTCCGGATTCAGGAAGCCGTCCGGCGTCAGGCTTTCGATATAGCTGACCGGCGTCATCTGCCCGGCCACCGGCCCCCAATGGAACAGCTGATCGTCATAACGCCCCATGCGCCGGTTCAACCCGGCACACAGCCCCTTCTCGGCCTCCTGGAACCATTCCCCTTCCGAATTCACCCCGTGCACGAAAATGACGACGCCCGGCAGCGGCATCTGCATCACGCACTCGAGGTCGTTGCGGTTGAACAGCGTCGTCCCCAGTCCACCACCCACCGGAGTCTGCGACGGGTCGTCCGTCGACGGTTGCCCGCCCGGGTTCTGCGCAAAGTTGTAGTTGAACATGTTGTTTTTCTTGAAGACTCGGCTCAGGTTCTCGACTTGAAGAAGCGAACCGCCAATTGTTCGAACTGGTCGCTGCTGACCGGCGCCAGCTTGCCTTGCGCGTCGGTCTTCCCCTTGATCAATTCGCCCGACGCCTTTCGCACCTCGGCTTCCATGCCCTCGACCGGCTGTCCGTCGGTGGCCCGGACCAGCTTCGGCACCCGCCCCAGCGAGCCCTGGTCGAACTTCGGAAAGTCGGCGCTCATGCTCGCCGGCCCGGCCCACGTATGCGACGCCGACTTGACGGTGAAACTCCCCGGACACCCGAGCTCGATATCGCCGCCCTGCAGCTTCAGGTACGCGCCGCCCGACGTCACGAACACGACCTGCTCGCTGGCCATACCCGCGAGCTTGCCGCCGCCCGCCGTCATCTGGATGTTCTTCGCCGAATCGATCTGCGTGTCGTCGTTCTGGCTCTGCAGCGCCACTTTCCCCTGGTTGGCGATCGCCGACACGCCCTCGCTGTGCGCGAACATCGCCACGCCATGCCCGGCCTGCAGGTTGATCCGCTGCCCGCTCGTGTACTGCAGGTGGTTCTGCGCGACGACATCGACGTTGCCGCCCGCATGGGTCGTCACGGTCTTCGGCGTCGCCATGCTGATGCCGGCCGGCGCGGTGATGCCGATCGCGGCCATCGACGCGCCTGACGACTCCCCGCCGTCGGACGCCTTGCCATTCGGCCAGCCTTTCACCGTGGTCATGAGCGCATCGTGCGGCTGCGTATCCGGCGCCACGCCCTGATGCTGGCCCGCATAGTCGCCGAGACTCTTGAACAGTTCGACGCATTCCTGCATCAGTTGCAGATACTCGTCGCGCGCGAGGTGGCCGTCGCTCGCGCGCAGCCGCTCCCAGGCCGAAATCAGCATCGCCTTGCCGCTGCGAATCGCCACATGCGCATCGCTGCGCAACTCCGCGCCTTCGCCGCGCGCCGTACCCTGCCCGTTGTCGCGCGGCTGCGTCAGATAGCCGAGGTTCAGCTGACTGTACGCATGCTCGCTCGCCAGCTGGCTGCTGATCTGCCCGGGCGTATCGTCGAAGCGGATCTGGTTGTAGCGCTGCCCCTTGATTTCCTTCGTCTTCGTGCCGGAAAGATAGCGGTTGCCCGGCAGTGCGCCGGTATGGCTGAAGGTCGCCGGCATGTTCGGCCCGTTGGCCAGCACGCCCATCACGACCAGCCGGTCCGGATCGCCGCCGATATGGCCGATCAGCACTTCCATGCCGACGCGCGGCAACGTATTCGCGCCGAAGCTCGGCCCGGCGAGCGCGCAGGCGACGCGCACCGGCGCGCTGTCGGACGGCGTGCCGCTCGTGCCGGCGCCCTGCGCGTGCGCATGATCGTCCGCGCTGAGCCCCTGGATTCGCACCCGGATGCGGCCCATTTCATCGCAGAACACCTCCTCGCCCTCCGGCCCGACGACGACCGCCGTCATCGGATGAACCGGCGGCAGGTCGACGTGGGGATCGTAGGCCGGCGTCAGCGGCACGCCGCGCCGCACGCACGAGAACGTATTCTCGTAGCGCCTGTCGCTTTCGTCGCCCGGCTTGCCGCTCAGGTCGGCCGGCACCGCGTTGAACAGCACGCGGCTTGCCGCGAACAGCGATTGCGCGCGCTCGTTCAGTTCCTTCGGCAGGTTATTGCGCACGCAATGATGAAGCGACGTGACGACGAACTGCCGCTGTTCGGCCGGCAACGTATCGAGTTGCGGATGCTCGGCGAGCGCAAACCAGTGACCGACGGCAAGATCACGCACATTGCTCACGCCGTCGACGGATTCGGCACGCAGTTCATGCGCCAGCATCCGGTCCTTGCCGATCCGGTCGAGATCGGACGACGAATCCCCGGCATGCGGGATATCGATGACGACGTCGGCCAGCAAATGCCCGAGGTCGTTGCCGCCGTCACCCTGATCGACGATCGTCGCCTGCTCGGTTTGCGACATCCGGCCGCTCTTGTAGTCCCACGTCGGCCGGACGACCTTGCCCGGGATCAATCGGCGGCTCGTCGCCCACAGCGTGATCGAGTCGCGCGCCTCGGTGGCGGCGTCGCGATGGTATCGGATCGTGCCGGCGACCGTCTCCGGCAACTTCATCGAGTCATCGGCAAAGACGAGCGTATGCACCGGCGTGTCGTGCGCTTGGCCGCTCGCCCGCTCGCCTGCCTTGCCCGCCTTGACGAATACGGTCGCCCCGTCCCGTCGCAACAGCCGCCGGATGAAGTGCGCGTCCGACTCGTTGACCTGCCGCGTGAGTTCACGCGCGGGGTAACGCGCGGCTTGCAGACCGGACAGGTCGAACTCGAATGCGCCCGCGAGCGCCGAGCTGCGCTGGCGCCATTCCTGAAGCAACACACCGAGGATGTCGGGCAGGCTCTTGGACCGAAACAACCGCGAATTGGTCCGCCGCTCCATCACGGACAGCACGTCGCGAATCGTCAGCTGGTAGCAGGTCAACGAACCGTCCGACTGCCCGGTGCGGACGTCGGTGACGATGCCGTTGATGGGATGAAGACGCCCGCGATCGGTCGTCATCTCGACGGAAACCGGCAGTCCGATGAAGCTGCGGATCGGCAGATCGGCCCGTGCCGACACGCAGGTCAGATGCCCCTCGATACCCGTCATCAGCCCTTCCCGGATATCGGCATACTGGAGCGCAAGCACTTGCTCGAGCGTTTTCTGGGCAGGCCCCCAGTTCATGCGAACCGGTCGATTGTTCTGATCGACCACCCCCGACGCAAACGTGCGTAGTAATTCGGCTGTATTCACAGCGTAACTCTCAGGATTTTGTTTGACTTCGTTGTTCGGCGAGCAATCACGCCCGCTGGTCCGTCCTGGGAGTGCCGCCCGTCTGGTTTTCGGCGAGCATAGCAAATTTGTCAGGTTGGTGACGGCTTTTTGACAGGATTTAGAATCCTTTTTGCACGGCGCGCAACGGGCTCAACCGTTTCACTTTCTTTCGAAGTCGGCCGATCCCGTCCCGCGCCCCTCGAGCGTCGTCCCGGTGTCGGTCCCGTCCGCGCCGCATTCCCGATACGGGCCGGACGAACTGCACCGCCAAGTCACGAATCGTGAATCCCATCGTCCGTCGATACCAGCGGACGTCGCGCCGAAATGCCGATCCTCGGCCGACGTCATCTCGTCCGGATGGCACGGCGCTACGTCGCTTCCCCGCTGCGCCACCGCGTCAATGCACGGCCTTGCGATACAGCGCAACGTATCCCGCGAGCATCAGCAGCAACGACCCGCTGACCCGGTTCAGCCACTTCTCCCCCGCGGCCTTCCATACGCGGACCGAATGCACGCCCAGCAGCGGCGTAACCGGTCATCCCGATCACGTCGATCGCGACGATCGTCGCCGCGAGAATCGCGTACTGCGGCGCGATCGCATGCGACCGGTCGACGAACTGCGGCAGCAGCGCCGACATGAACAGGTAGTACTTCGGGTTGCTCATCGCGACGAAGAAGCTCTTCAGAAAGGCGCTCCGGCGATCGGGCGTCGCAGGCACGCAGGGCTGCGCAGCCGCGGCCCCGCCGCTCGACATCAGCATCCGGATGCCGACATACGCGAGCCACGCCGCACCGAGCAGCTTCAGCGTCACGAACGCCGTTTCCGACGCGTCGAGCAGCACGCCGAGGCCGAACCCGACCAGCGCGACGAGCACGACGTCGGCGGTGACGGCGCCGAGCATGCCGACCATCGCGTGACGCAATCCGTAGCGCGAACCGTTGCTCATCGCGAGCAACACCGTCGGGCCCGGCGTCGCGACACCGACGGACAGGATCAGCGCAAAGGCGAGCAAGGCGGAGAGCGACATGGCGTGGCGTTCCTTTTGAAGAGTGCGGTACGGACGGCATCGTCGTCGTGATCGGGCCACCCGGCCGCAACCAGTGCGCACGGTTTGTTACGACGAATGCGGTCTTCGCATGATCGCATGCTCGCCCCGACGCCCGCTCGACGGTTGCACCGTCGCCGGTGAACCGCACCCAGTTATCTCAAATAGTGGGCTGCCCCCTCCGTAAACGACAATGATTCTCGTTTACGTTAGACTCCGCCGCTCGATAAAAATACGTCCGCGACAGCACGGACACGTCACGCCGCCCGGATTCCGACTTGCCGCCCTGGGATGGATCACCGACCACACCCGATTTGCGTCCCATGTCGACACTTTCGTTACCCGTCCTGCGTCTCACGCCGATTGCCTTCGGCATTGCGCTCGCCTGCACCTTCCCGGCCGCCGCCGGGGCCCAGCAGGCCACTTCCGCCGCCAACGCCGCGCCCGACGCCACCGTGCTGCCGTCGATCAACGTGACCGGCGCCGCCGAGCCGCTGCCCGGCGACCTCGCGCCGACCTACGCCGGCGGCCAGGTGGCGCGCGGCGCGGATTTCGGCGTGCTCGGCCGGCAAAAGGCGAGCGACGTGCCGTTCAGCATGACCACCTATACGTCGAAACTGATCGAGGACCAGCAGGCGCGCACGCTCGCCGACGTGCTCGACAACGATCCGGCCGTGCGCAGCGCATCGGGCTACGGCAACTTCTCGCAGGTGTTCGTCATCCGCGGTTTCGCGCTCGCCGGCGACGACGTGTCGCTGAACGGCCTGTACGGCGTCACGCCGCGGCAACTCGTCCAGACCGATGCGGTCGAGCGTGTCGACGTGTTCAAGGGCGCGAATGCATTCCTGAACGGTGCATCGCCGAACGGCTCGGCGGTCGGCGGCGGCGTGAACCTGCAACTGAAGCACGCGGACGACAAGCCGCTCACGCGCGTCACCGTCGACGGCGCGACATCCGGCTCGCTCGGCACGCATGTCGACCTCGGCCGCCGGTTCGGCAGCGAAGGCCAGTTCGGCGTGCGCGTGAACCAGTCGATCAGCGGCGGCGACACCGCCGTCGACGACGAGCGCCGCCGCAGCA
Organism: Burkholderia sp. IO2; assembly: GCF_029522185.1. Lineage (NCBI taxonomy): Bacteria > Pseudomonadati > Pseudomonadota > Betaproteobacteria > Burkholderiales > Burkholderiaceae > Burkholderia > Burkholderia sp. IO2. Next base: position 60,419 of record NZ_JAKWFH010000046.1, read on the forward strand.
ACGTGACCGCCGTGTCGCTGGACTGGCGCGGCGACACATTGCGTCTGTCCGGCGACTTCCTGTATCAGCGGCAGCGGATCGACAACGGCCGCCCGATCGTGCTGGTCAGCGGCAGCCCGTTGCCCGCCGTGCTGTCCGCGACGCACAACTATGCGCAGCCGTGGAGCTTCAGCGAACTCGAGGACACGGTCGGCATCGTGCGCGCCGAGTACGACTTCCTGCCCGCGTGGACGGCCTACGTATCGGCCGGCGCACGCCATACGAACGAGCACGGCGACTACTACACGCCGACCTACTCGTCGTCCGGCACGACCGGCTCGCGCCTGAGCGTGCCGCACAAGGAAGATGCGCAGTCGGCCGAGGCCGGCGTGCGCGGCCGCTTCACGACCGGCCCCGTGTCGCACTTCGTGACCGCCGGCGCGTCGTTCATCCGCATCGACAGCCAGTCCGCTTACACGATGTCGAACGCGTTCCCGACGACGCTCTACGATCCGGCGCCGGTCGCGTCGCCGCCCACCGCCTACGCGGGCGGCGACATGAACGATCCGGGCACGGTCACGAAGACCTGGCTGCGCAGCCTCGCGGTGTCCGATACGCTCGGCTTCCTCGACGACCGCGTGCTGTTCACGCTCGGCGCGCGGCGCCAGTCGATCTCGGTCGACAACTTCGACTACACGGGCGCGGTCACCAGCACCTACAGCAACGCGATCACGACGCCGGTATTCGGTCTCGTCGTGAAGCCGTGGCGCAACGTGTCGATCTTCGCGAACCGCAGCGAAGCGCTCGCGCAGGGCGAGATCGCGCCCAACACCGCGCGCAACGCGGGCCAGGCGCTGTCACCGTACCGGTCGAAGCAATATGAAGCCGGCGTCCGCTACGACACCGACAAGTACGGCGCGTCGCTCGCGCTGTTCCAGATCGAGAAGCCGATGGCGTACACCGATCCGGCGACGAACCTGTTCGGCGCCGACGGCACGCAGCGGCACCGCGGCATCGAGACGGCCGTGTACGGCGAGCCGTGGAAAGGCGTGCGGCTGATCGCCGGCGCCACGTACCTCGACGCGACGCTGCAGAACACGGCCGGCGGCACGAACGACGGCCACCGGCCGATCGGCGTGCCGTCGTTCCTGCTCAACGCGGGCGCCGAATACGACGTGCCGATGCTGCGCGGGCTCACGCTGACCGCGCGCTGGATCCACACCGGGCCGCAGTACCTGGACGTCGCGAATACGATGTCGATCCAGGCATGGGACCGCTTCGACCTCGGTGCGCGTTACGCGACGGACGTGTTCGGCAAGAAGACGACGTTCCGCGCGACCGTGCGCAACGTCGCGAACAAGTCGTACTGGTCGTCGACGATCGGCGGATACCTGACGCAGGGCGACCCGCGCTCGGTGTGGCTGTCGATGACGACGGATTTCTGACGGGCGCCGAAGGGAGTGGCGGGCTGCCGCCAGAGTTTGCTATACTCTCGGTCTTCCGGAGAGATGGATGAGTGGTTTAAGTCGCACGCCTGGAAAGCGTGTATAGGTTAATCGCCTATCGGGGGTTCGAATCCCCCTCTCTCCGCCAGGATTCAAATGCCCGCGCCCGCGGGCATTTTCGTTTCCGGACGCACGTCGATACGCGCTCCCCCCGCCCCGCTGATCACGGGTGCCGAATGTAATCCACCAGCGCCCTCGTGTATTCATCCGGCCGCTTGTCGCACAGACTCACCGCGATCGCCACCGCAAACCCTGCCGGCACGCCAAACACGCCTGAGCTGATCGGTTCGATCCCGAACCACGGGCGCCCGGCGAACCCGGTCAGTTGCGTGAAGAACGGATAAGTCGACACGATGTAGTACACGCACACCGCCAACCCGGTCACCATCCCGGCAATCGCGCCGCGCGTCGTGGTGCGCTTCCAGAACACCCCCAGCACCAGCACCGGAAAGAAGCTCGACGCCGCCAGCGAAAACGCGGCGCCGACGAGAAACAGGATCTTCCCGGTATTGAGCGACGCGACATACGACGCGAACAGCGCCACCCCCAGCAGCAGCACCTTCGAAATCGTCACGCGCCGCTGGCTCGACGCATCGGGCGCGACCATGCAGTAATAGACGTCGTGCGACAGCGCGTTCGCGATCGTCAGCAGCAGCCCGTCCGCGGTCGACAGCGCCGCCGCCAGCGCACCGGCCGCGATCAGCCCCGACACCACGTACGGCAGCCCCGCGATCTCCGGCGCGGCCAGGACCACCATGTCCGGCTGCATCTGGATTTCCGACCAGTGCACGATGCCGTCCCGGATCACCTCGACGACACTGATCAGGTCGGGTTCGAAGTGATGCCACTGCGTAACCCACGCCGGCAATTCGGCGAACGGCCGCCCGACGAGATTCGCGAGGATCTCGTACTTGATCAGCACCGCGAGCACCGGCACGCTCAGGTAGAACAGCGCGATGAAGAACAGCGTCCAGCCGACCGAGCGCCGTGCCGACGCGACCGACGTGGTCGTGTTGTAGCGCGTCAGGATGTGCGGCAGGCTCGCGGTGCCGAGCGACAGGCACAGCAGCAGCGCGAGGAAGTTCCGCTCGCGCGGCTTGCGTTCATCCTCGCTCGCGGCCGGAAACGGCTCGTGCATCGGCACGGGCGGCTCGGCCCGCGCGAGCAGGTCGTCACGCACCTGCGTCCACGCCACGCGCGCCGCCGCGGGATCGCGCGGGAAATCGGCCAACTCGCGCTCGCGCAGGCTGATCTCGCGCAGCGGCCCGTTGTGGCGCCGCAGGTCCGCGAGCTGGTCGACGAGATGCCGGCGCGCATCCGCGTACGACGCCGGCAACCGGTCGAGCCGCGTCTGGATATCCGCGGCCTGCCGGCGGTATGCATCACGCACCTGCTGCTCGTCGCGCGCGTCGCGCACCTGCGCCTCGCGCGCCGCGACGCGCTCCATCAGCGTGCCGTAATTGAACTGCGGCACGGGGCCGAGCCCGTTCTTCATCGCGATCAGCGAGACCGGAATCAGGATCGCACTGATCAGGATGATGTACTGCGCGACCTGGGTCCACGTGACCGCGCGCATTCCGCCGAGAAACGAGCACACGAGAATGCCCGCGAGCCCGCAGAAGATCCCGATCGCGAAATCGACGCCGATGAAACGCGTCGCGATCAGGCCGATCCCCTGGATCTGCGCGACGAGGTACACGAACGAACACAGGATCGCCGCGCCGGCCGCGAGCGCGCGCACGGCCGTGCTCGAAAAACGCGTGCCGAGAAAATCCGGAATCGTGTAGCGCGCGAGCTTGCGCACATACGGCGCGAGCAGGAACGCGACGAGGCAGAATCCGCCCGTCCAGCCCATCACGTACGCGAGCGCGTCGTAACCGGTGGCGTAGAGCGAGCCGGCCAGGCCGATGAAGGACGCGGCCGACAGCCAGTCGGCCGCCGTCGCCATCCCGTTGAACGCGGACGGCACGCGCCGCCCGGCCACGTAGTACTCGACGAGATCGGACGTGCGCGACAACAACCCGATCACCGCGTACACGGCGATCGGCACGAACAGGAACACGTAGCCGATCCAGACGCCCGAGCCGGTCGCGCGCTCGATCCGCCACATCAGCAGCACGAAGCCGAGAAACCCGAGCGTATAAAGCGCGTATGCGCGTATCAGTCGACGCGTCAACATGAATCAGCGCCCGCCGTTCGGATGGCCGGCGCGTGCCGCATGCTCGTCGTATGCGCGGCGCAGCGTGCGGTCCGCGCGCTGCATCAGCCCGATGTAGACGACGATCAGCACGAGGTAGACGAGAATCGCGCCCTGCGCGCCGACATAGAACGGCAGACTGAAACCGGCGAAGCGAATCCCGGCGAGCGCGGGTCCGAAGAACGGCACGATGAACGACACCGCGAAGCCGATCACCATCAGCACCGCGATCAGCGCGACGTTGAAGCGCCAGTAGCGCGCATGCGCACGCGCGAGCGGCTCGGGAACGGGGGGTGGCGCGGTGGGCGCCGAACGGGTTGGAACGGTCATGCCGTTATGTAGCAAAAAGCCCCTGCGCGGGCAATCGGGATTGCCGCGCAGGGGCTCGCGCGTGACGCGCGACCGGCAGGCGCTCAGCGCACTTCGGTGAGCTGCTCGAGGATGGCCGGGTTCTCGAGCGTGGACGTGTCCTGCGTGATCGCCTCGCCCTTCGCGAGCGAGCGCAGCAGGCGCCGCATGATCTTGCCCGAGCGCGTCTTCGGCAGGTTGTCGCCGAAA